>CBDUNP010000029.1:0-15374 GCA_965368605.1 uncultured bacterium
GCGTTCAAGGTCATGTCGATCGCCAGCTCGAACTGGCACGGGGATGTCACCAAAGACAAGTTCCAGCGCGTGTACGGCACGGCCTTCTTCACGCAGGCCGACCTTGACGAACACATGGAGAATCTTGAGCAGGCACGCCAGCGCGACCACAAGGTCATCGGACCGAGGCTTGGGCTGTACACCATCGATGAACAGGTCGGGCAGGGGCTGATCCTCTGGAAACCCAAGGGCGCGGTGGTCCGGCAGGAGCTGCAAAACTTCATCGCGGAGCACCTGACCCGGCAGGGGTACAAGCAGGTGTTCACGCCGCACATCGGCAAGCTTGGGCTTTATAAAACCTCCGGGCACTACCCGTATTACCAGGAGAGCCAGTACCCGCCGTTGATCAATCAAGACCAGGTGAAGCTGCTGGCGGACGAAGGATGCACCTGCGCGCAGCTTTCCAGCAAGATGGAAGAAGGCGACATCGACGGGTACATGCTCAAACCGATGAACTGCCCGCACCATATCCGCATCTTCGCCAGCGACAAGCACAGCTACCGCGACCTGCCGATCCGCCTGGCCGAGTTCGGGACGGTGTACCGCTGGGAGCAGTCCGGCGAGCTCGGAGGGATGACTCGCGTCCGCGGGTTCACCCAGGACGATGCGCACCTGTTCTGCACGGAAGACCAACTCGACGCGGAGCTGGCGGGGTGTCTGGAGCTTGTGAAGATCGTCTTCAAGACGCTTGGGATGGATAGCTACCGCGTGCGTGTCGGGCTGCGCGACCCGGACGGGGATAAGTACGTCGGCGAGCCGGCGCAGTGGGACAAGGCCGAGGCCGCGTGCATCAAGGCGGCGGAGAGCCTGGGCGTGGCGTTCTCAAGTGAGCCGGGCGAGGCGGCGTTCTATGGGCCGAAGATCGACTTCGTGGTGAAGGACGTGATCGGCCGGGAGTGGCAGCTCGGGACCGTGCAGGTGGACTACCAACTGCCGATCCGTTTCGACTTGAGCTACACCGGTGCGGACAACAAAGAGCATCGGCCGGTGATGATCCACCGCGCACCGTTTGGGTCGATGGAGCGGTTCATCGGTGTGCTGATCGAGCACTTCAACGGCGCGTTCCCGCTGTGGCTGTCGCCCCAGCAGATGCGCGTCCTGCCGATCAGCGACAAGTTCACCGACTACGCCCAGTCGGTCACCGACAAGCTCAAGGCCGCCGGATTCCGCGTGGATATTGATGCGAACAACGAACGGCTGAACGCCAAGATCAAGATCGCTCAGGAAGACAAGGTGCCCTACATGCTCGTCGTCGGCGGCAAGGACCAGGACGCCGGCACCGTCAGCGTCCGCCACCGCACCGAAGGCGACAAGGGCGCGATCCCGGTCGATGCGTTCATCGAGGCCGCGATCAAGGAACGCGACGGGCGGGAATTGGCCGGCACCTGATCCTTCGGCACGGGAGCGGCATGGACGGTCCGTATGCACCCGCATCGAAATGACGATAATCTATAGGCACACGTCTTGATTATTCTTCTAATGTGGGTGGTTTCGGCATGTTCACGGCAGGCAAGCTCATCAATCCGACGCCTCACTTAAGCGACCCGGCAGACCGCCGGCTGTGGCGTGTTGTGCTGTGTGCGGCCCTGATCGTGCTGATAGCCAGCGAAAGGATTTTCGCCCAGTTCGGGTTCGGGGAGCTGATCGCGGTCGAGTCGCCGGGGAATACGACGTATTACCTGGACGCCGAGTCGGGGGACGATGAGAACCCCGGGACCCGGCCGGGGCGTGCCTGGCGGACGCTGGCGCAGGTGAACTCGACACGGTTTGCGCCCGGCGACAAGCTCCTGATCAAGGCGGGGACGGTGCACGAAGGCAGGCTCTGGCCCAAGGGCTCGGGGCGGCCGGGGAACCCGATCACGATCGACAGCTACGGCGAGGGGGACCGGCCCGCGATCCACGCAGGCGGCGAGACCGGCGAAGCATTGCTGTTAGAAAACACGCAGGGCTGGCACATCAACAACCTCGAACTGAGCAACACCGGCGAGAAGCCCGAGGCGTTTCGGTTTGGCTTGAGCATCACGGTCGAGGGCATGGGCTCGGCCGGGGACTTCAAGCTGACGAATCTGTATGTCCACGACGTCAACGGCGCGACGGAACCCGGGCTCGGCGAGGGCGCGGGCATCATCTGGCGCAGCCGGGGGGCACAGATACAGACGCGCTACGAGGGGTTGCTGATCGAGAACTGCACGATCAAAAACTGTGGCCGCAACGGGATCATGAGCCTGAACGATTCGGCCAACCGCCGGCGGTGGCTGCCGAATACGGACGTGATCGTCCGCGAGAACGAGATCACCGACGTGTCCGGCGACGGCATCCGCCTGGAGGGCTGCGTCAACGCGATGGTCGAGTACAACCGTGTCCAGTCTGCGGGCGGCGCAGCCGACGGCAAAGCCGGGGGGATCGTGCTGATCGGCTGCGACAACTCGCTGGTGCAGTACAACGAAATCTGGCAGACACAGGGCAAAGACAACGCGGCGCTGCTGAGCGGCACGAACAACCGAGAGAACACGTTTCAGTTTAATTACACCCACGACAACGACGGGCCGATGGCTGCGGTACGCACGGGGAACGGAAATCGGATCGACGCGGCGCAGCTCGGCGCCGACGCCGGCAACCTCCAGACCGCGGTGCGTTACAACATCAGCCAGAACGACGGCGCGGTATTGAAGGTGGACGGGCCATGCCAAGGAACCCGTTTTCACAACAACACGGTCTTCACCGGGGCCGAGCACGATTCCGTTGTCCTTCGGATTCTGGATCAGCCAGCCCCCCCCACCGGCCTGATCCTGGCGAATAATCTGTTCTACACCCTGGGAACGATGTCGCTGGACCTGAGCCTGGCCGGGGACGCACAGGTGATGCACAACGCCTATTTCGGCTCGATCGACGGCCCCGAGGATGAGCCGGAAGCCGTCCGAGACGACCCGAAACTCGCCCAACCCGGCGTGGGCACGACCCTGCGTGAGGGCCTGAATGGTTATCAAACGCATGAGGATTCGCCACTTAGGGATGCCGGGATCCGCCTGGGCGACCACGGGAACCATGATTTCTGGGGCAACAGCGTCCCCCGTGGCGAGGTTATCGATATCGGGGCCCACCAAGGCCCGTCCGATAATGAAGCACGACCGGCCCAGCCGGTCCAAACCCCCTGATTCGGGGCGATTTTCCTTGCCCGATCCCCCTTCCTCGGCTACACTTAGAAGGCCTGCATGGCACCCAAATGAACGGTTTTTCGAGCCCTTATCGGGCGTGGGAAGGAGCTTCCGAGGTGGTAGTTATCCGTAAATCAATGATCAGTACGCTGTCCTGTGTGTTCGCGGTGGCTTTGATGGGCGCGGTTGATGTCGCGCCGGTTCAGGCGCAGCAGTACGCCGGGACCAGCAACAGCCGACAGAGTTCGATCGGTGATATCGATCAGAAGAAACTCAACGCACAGATCGAGAAGCTGCCCGGGCTGAACTTCGGCACGATCGGCCTGTTCGGGGACGCGGAAGTTTTCGTGTTCCCAGGTGCGCCTCGGCCGTTCATCTACAGCCTGCCTCAGTATGCGGACTCGGGGCTCAGCTTCGATGGTGTCAGCTATAACGAGTACCTCAATCTCGTCGCCAACAGCTACGGGCTGACCGACACCGAGTTATACAAATACCTGTTCCTGAACAGCAACAGTTTTTCTGTGGCCAATCAAGCCAATTTTTATCAGCAATACGGCGACCTGGTCGGCATTCATCAGTTATTCCTGAGTGATTTCTCTGCATTCCAGGCCACCTATAACTTGGGTACAGAAACGCTGGTTCGTTATCTGACGGACCCATTTGCGCTCCCCTCAGACCTCAACGACGCGGCGTTTGATCGTGCCCACCAGCTGGACTTCCTCGCGGGCGGCGGGTATTTCCCACTCCCCAACACCCCGATCACCCCGAACACCGACCCTGTCGATCCGCCGGAGTTTGAGCCCTTCCCGACAAACGACCCGGTTGCTACAGACGAGACCGCAGACCCCGCAGCCGACACCTCGGCGGCCACGCTGCTGGAAGGCGCAGACGTCCTGACGGACGATGAACTTGCCGACGCGCTGGACATCCTCAACCAGGCCAGCGCCAGCCAGGATGCGGCTGATTCGGCCCCGGTTGTCTCGGTGGTGCCTGAGCCCGCGACGCTTGGCCTGCTGCTTGCGGGTGCGACAGCCCTGATTGGCCGACGCCGACACTAAGCGGAGGCTTACTTGACGACTTCAAAAACCACCACTTCACCGTGGTGGTTTTTTTATGCCCGGGAAACCTCACGATGATCCCGATTAGCCATGAAAACGACATCACGTCCCCTCAATGAAGTGGCACATGATGCCGTGGTAAGATGTGTGCACGGCGTAACCGTCGATCTTGGAGGCCCCGCATGAGCAACACGTCACGCCAACACCACGACCGGATCAACCCGAGCCATCACCGCGCGATCGTCGCGGGGTACGGCGTGGTCGGGCGGATGGTTGCGCTGGAACTGGAACGCAGCGGGCTTGAAGTCACCATCATCGAGCTGAACCTCAAGACGATCGAGAAGCAGCTGGACCTGGACAAGAAGGTGGTCTACGGGGACGTGCTTGACCCGAAGGTGCTCCGCAAAGCCGGGATCGATCAGGCGGACGTTTTTGTGCTGGCGGTCCCCAACGAAGACGACGCGATCAAGGCCTGCGCCATCGTGCGCGAGTTGAACCCGGACATCTTCATCGCGGCACGAACAAACTTTGTCAGCCGGGGGATGCTGTGCACCCAGGCGGGCGCAGACTGCGTGATCGTCGAAGAAGTCGTCACCGCCCAGGCGATGCAACAAGCGATCACGAATAAACTCAACGGCAAAACGCCGATGGCCAGCGAAAACGCATCGGGATAAAACCGTGTGCGTTCCCTGAGTCATCGTTATTTGTTTTTCAGACCCGTGATGGCTTAGCGCCGTCGCGTTTGACGGCCGGGGTTCAGCCTGCGCTGGACATCTGCCCGGTTTCCATGCGTGGGGCGGGGAGGTCGGAACTGCCGGTGAGGTAGATGTCGATGCAGCGAGCGGCGCCGCGTCCTTCGGCGATGGCCCAGACGATCAGGGACTGGCCGCGTCGGCAGTCGCCGGCGGCGAAGACGCCCTGGCTGGAGGTGGCGAACTTGCCGAAGTCGGCCTTGAAGTTGCTTCGCGCGTCGCGCTCGATGCCGAGCTTGTCGGCGAGCGTTTCTTCGGGGCCCAGGAAACCCATGGCAAGCGTGACCAGGTCGGCGGGGAACTCGCGCTCGCTGCCGGGGATTTCGGTCATCTGGAACCGGCCGGTGTCGTCCTTCTGCCAGTCGACCTGCACGGTTTTGACAGCCTTGACGTTGCCCTTCCCGTCGCCGACGAATTCTTTGGTGAGGATGCAGAACTCGCGGGGGTCTTTGCCGAATTTGTCAGCGGCCTCTTCGTGGCCGTAGTCCACGCGGAAGATCCGGGGCCACTGCGGCCAGGGGTTATCGTCCGCGCGATGGACCGGCGGGACGGGGAGCAGCTCGAAGTTGACCAGCGATTTACAGCCGTGACGCATCGACGTGCCCAGACAGTCGGTGCCGGTGTCCCCCCCACCGATGACGATGACGTGCTTGTCTTTGGCGGAGATGTAGTTGCCGTCGTCGAGGTTGGAATCCAGCAAGCTCTTGGTGTTCTTGTGGAGGAACTCCATGGCGAAGTGGATGCCGTTGAACTCGCGCCCGGGGACGGGCAGGTCGCGTGGGACGGTTGCACCACAGGCCAGCAGCAGCGCGTCATGCTCGGCACGCAGGTCGTTGATGTCGACATTCACACCGACGTGTGCGTTGGTAACGAACTTGATACCACAGGCTTCAAGGTAATCGACACGGCGTTGGACGATGCCCTTGTCGAGCTTCATGTTGGGGATGCCATACATCAGCAGTCCACCGATACGGTCGTCGCGTTCGTAGACCGTGACGGTGTGCCCGGCCTTGTTGAGTTGGTCGGCGGCTGCGAGACCGGCCGGGCCGGAGCCGATGACGGCGACGGTTTTGCCGGTGCGCGTGGCCGGAGTAGTAGGCTTGACCCAGCCCTCATCGAAGCCCCGGTCGATGATGTTGCACTCGATGCTCTTAATCGTGACCGGCGGGTCGGTGATGCCCAGGCAGCAGGCGCCCTCGCAGGGCGCGGGGCAGACGCGCCCGGTGAACTCGGGGAAGTTGTTGGTCTTGATCAGGCGGTGGTAGGCCTTCTCCCAGTCGCCGTGGAACACGATGTCGTTCCACTCGGGGATCAGGTTGTCGATGGGGCAGCCGGTCTCGGACTGACAGAACGGGACGCCGCAGTCCATGCAGCGTGCGCCCTGCTCACGGAGCATCTGCGTGTCGGCGGGCTCGATGATCTCGTAGAAGTCGTTGATGCGCACGTCCGGCGCACGCGACGACATCGGCTGACGCTCGTACTCAAGAAATCCTGTTGGCTTACCCAAAACAAAAAGCTCCAGACTCTAATCTCGACCCCACGGGTCGCGGGGTTTATTTCTCTCGCTCACGCTGGCAAAGGCGTCGGTCAGGTCGTCACACCCGGGGGGATGGCGGCCTGGTCCTTTTCCTTACGCTGGTTCAGCACCCGGCGGTAGTCGACGGGCATGACTTTCACAAACTGCGGCACGACGCGGTCCCATTCGGCGAGGACGCGGGCGGCGACGCCGGAGCCGGTGTATTCCATATGGTTGGTGATCATTTTTTTGACGGTGGGGACATCTTCCTCTTCGTCGAGGCCTTCGAGCTCGACCATGCCGAGGTTGCAGTTCTGCAGGAACTCGCCTTCCTTATCCCAGACGTAGGCGATGCCACCAGACATGCCGGCGGCGAAGTTGCGCCCTGTTTTGCCGAGGATGACGACGCGGCCACCGGTCATGTACTCGCAGGCGTGGTCACCGACGGCTTCGATGACGGCGTTCGCGCCGGAGTTACGGACGCAAAAGCGTTCGGCGGCGACACCGCGGAAGTAAGCCTCGCCGCTGGTCGCGCCATAGAGTGCGACGTTGCCGATGATGATGTTTTCCTGAGCCTCGAAGGTCGCGGCTTGCGACGGGTGGACGATGATCTTGCCGCCGGAGAGCCCCTTGCCGACGTAGTCGTTGGCGTCCCCCTCAAGGCGGATGGTGACACCGCTGGCGAGCCAGGCACCGAGGGACTGGCCGGCAGATCCGTGGAAGTTCAACTCAATCGTGTCGTCGGGCAGGCCATTCTCGCCCCACTTCTTAGAGACGTGGTGGCTGAGCATCGTGCCGACGGTGCGGTCGAGGTTAGTGATCGGCAGCTCAACACGAACCTTCTCGCCGTGCTCGAGCGCGGGGGTGGCGTGTTCGATGAGCCGGCGGTCGAGGATGTCGTCGATGCCGTGATCCTGGGGGATGAGCTTGCGGACGTCGACGTTTTCACGTGGCTTGTTGGCCGGCTGGAGGATGGGTGTGAGGTCCAGGCCGTCGGCCTTCCAGTGGTTGATGGCGTCACGGGCTTCGAGCAGGTCCACCCGGCCGATGAGGTCGTCGATCGTACGCACGCCGACCTTGGCCATGTATGACCGTGCTTCCTCGGCGACCATGAAGAAATAGTTGATGACGTGCTCGGGTTGGCCGGAGAACTTTTTACGCAGCGCCTCGTCCTGCGTGCAGATGCCAACAGGGCAGGTGTTCAGGTGACACTTGCGCATCATGATGCAGCCCATCGCAATCAGCGGGATGGTGGCATAGCCGTACTCTTCCGCGCCCAGGCATGCGGCGATGAAGAGGTCGCGCCCGGTCTTGAGGCCGCCGTCGGTTTCCAGACGGACCCGGGAACGCAGGTCGTTGAGGACGAGCGTCTGGTGTGTTTCCGCCAGGCCAAGCTCCCAGGGGAGCCCGGCGTGCTTGATACTGGTCAGCGGTGAAGCGCCGGTACCGCCGTCGTATCCGCTGATGAGGATGTGATCGGCGTGCGCCTTGGAGACGCCGGACGCGATCGTGCCGACGCCAACCTCGGAGACAAGCTTGACGCTGATCGGGACACTGGGGTTGGCGTTTTTCAGGTCGTAAATGAGCTGCGCCAGGTCCTCGATGGAGTAGATGTCATGGTGCGGAGGCGGGCTGATCAGGCCGACGCCGGGCGTGGAGTAGCGGATGCTGGCGATGTACTCGTCGACCTTGTGCGCGGGGAGCTGGCCGCCCTCGCCGGGCTTGGCACCCTGGGCGATCTTGATCTGGATGAGGTCGGCGTTGGCGAGGTAGAAGCTGGTGACGCCGAACCGGCCGGAGGCGACCTGCTTGATGGCGGAGCGCTTGGAGTCGCCGTTGGGCATCGGGGTGAAGCGGACGATGTCTTCACCGCCTTCGCCTGAGTTACTCATCCCGCCCATGCGGTTCATGGCGACGGCGAGTGTTTCATGCGCTTCTTTAGAGAGTGCGCCCAGCGACATCGCGCCGGTGCGGAAGCGTTTGACGATCTCGGAGGCGGGTTCGACTTCGTCAAGCGGGATCGCCTTGGATTCATCGTCGGTCTTGACCTTCAGCAGGCCACGGAGCGTGCACCGGCTCTTGGCGTCGTCGTTGCACTGCTTGGCGTAGAGGTCATACGCGGGGTAGCTGTTGGCTTTGACGGCAAGCTGGACGTTGGCGATGGCGGTCGGGCTGAAGGCGTGCTTGTCGCCACCAGCGCGCCAGTGATACTCGCCGGGATTCGGGAGCTGATCGAGTCGGAGGCCCTGGCGTTCGGGGAAACCCAGGAGGTGACGTCGACGCGATTCCTCGGCGAGGATGCCGAAGCCCGCGCCGCGGAGTCGGCTGGCGGTGCCTGCGAAGCAGCGTTCGATGACCTTGTGGTCCAGGCCCAGGGCCTCGAAAATCTGCGCGCCCTTGTAGCTGGCGAGCGTGGAGATGCCCATCTTGGACATGACCTTGAGGACGCCTTTGTTGATCGACTTGGTGTAGTTCCGAATGATCTTTTCGTTGGAGATCGACTTGCTGAGCGTGCCACGTTTGCGCAACCAGGCGATCGCTTCGAAAGCGAGATAGGGGTTGACGGCGTCGGCACCGTAGCCAAAGAGGACGCAGAAGTGGTGAACTTCGCGTGCTTCGGCGGACTCGACGACCAGGCCGATGCGCGTGCGCTGGTGTGTGCGGACCAGGTGGTGGTGGACCGCGCCGGTCGCCAACAGGGAGCTGACGGGGAGGCGTTTGGGGCCGACGTTGCGGTCGGAGAGGATGACCAGTTGGTAGCCATCTTCGATGGCCTGGGTGGCTTCCTGGCAGATGCGGTCCAGCGCATCGGCGAGCGCAGCTTCACCCACTGCGGCGTCGGAGGTCGCCGGACGGTCGTAGGTGATGTCGATCACCTTGGACTTCCAGCCGCGGTGGTTCAGTTGCTTAAGCGCACCGAGCTGCTTGTTGGTCAGCACGGGTTGCTGAAGCTGCAGGCGGTGGCACTGCTGCTCGGTGGTGTCCAGGAGGTTGCCCTCCGGGCCGATGAAGGTCTGCAGCGACATGATGATCTCTTCGCGCAGCGGGTCGATCGGCGGGTTGGTCACCTGCGCGAACATCTGCTTGAAGTAGTCATAAAGAAGGCGCGGCTTATCCGAGAGGATCGCCAATGCCTGGTCGTTGCCCATCGATCCCATGGCCTCCTTGGCCTGACGGACCATCGGCATCAGCAGCAGGTACAGGTGCTCGATGGTGTAGCCGAAGGACTGAAGCAGGGGCATCAGTTGATCGTCGCTGATTTTGTCTAACTCGCTGGGTGCGGGCGCGGGGAGATCAGCGATATCGATGCGTTGGGTCTGCAGCCATCGGCCGTAGGGTCGGGCCGAGGCGAACGTGGACTTAAGCTCATCGTCGGCGATGATACGCCCCTCGTCGAAGTTGACCAGGAACATGCGCCCGGGTTGGAGCCGGCCCTTGAACTTAACGCTGGCGGGGTCGATATCCACGACACCGACCTCGGACGCCATGACGACGCGGTCGTCTTCGGTGACGTAGTACCGGCTGGGTCGCAGACCGTTTCGGTCGAGTGTTGCGCCGATGTACTTGCCGTCGGTAAAGACAACGGACGCCGGCCCGTCCCAGGGCTCCATCAGTGCGGAGTGGTATTCGTAGAACGCACGCTTGGCCATCGGCATGGACTCGTGATTCTCCCAGGCCTCGGGGATCATCATCATCACCGCTTCGGGCAGCGAACGACCCGCCATGAGCAGCAGCTCCAGCGTGTTGTCGAAGTTGCCCGAGTCCGAGCAGTCCGGCTCACAGATCGGGAAGAGCTTGTCGAGGTCTTCGCCGAAGTGCTCGCTCTTCATCAGGCCTTCGCGCGCGGCGACCCAGTTGACGTTGCCCTTGAGGGTGTTGATCTCGCCGTTATGGCTCATAAACCGGCAGGGCTGAGCGCGGTCCCAGCTGGGGAAGGTGTTGGTGCTGAATCGCGAGTGGACCATCGCCAGGTGGCTGATATATCGCTCGTCCTGCAGGTCGGGGTAGTAAGGCATGACCTGGCCGCTGGTGAGTTGCCCCTTGTAGACGATGACCTTGGTCGAGAGGCTGCACACGTAGAAGTAGTTGGCTTCGCTGAGCGAGTCGTCATTGCGGATCAGGCGTGTGGCGTGTTTGCGGATGATGTAGAGCTGGCGTTCCAGCGCGTCGTCGTAGACACCATCGGCGCCGGCGATGAAGACCTGTTCCATGAAGGGCTCGGTGCTTCGCGCGGTCGGGCCGACGTCTGCACCGTCGGGGTCGACCGGGAGGGTGCGCCAGCCCAGGAGGGTTTGGCCCTGCGCTTCGACGATTTTGGCGAACGCCTGCTTGGCGGCTTCGCGTTGCGCCGGGTCACGGGGGAGAAAGACGTTGCCCGCGCCGAACATGCCGGCGTCGGGGAGCTTGATGTCGGCGTCGCGTTCGGCGACGCTCCGCAGGAACCCGTGCGGCAGCGCGGTGAGGATACCTGCACCGTCGCCGGTATTGGCTTCGCAGCCACAGGCGCCGCGGTGGTCCATCCGGCCGAGCATGGTGATGGCGTCTTCGACGATGCCATGGCTCTTGTGGCCCTTGATGTGCGCGATGATCCCGACACCGCAGGCGTCTTTCTCGTTGGCGGGATCGTAAAGCCCCTGAGCTTTAGGGAAGCCGAGGGTACCGGGGGTACCGGGGGTGGTGCCGGGGGAGGGTTTCGCCCCGGGGACGTTTTGTGGTGGCGTAACTTCTTGCATAAATCAGATCCCGGCCCCCATCAGTGCGTTGCCTTCACGTTCGATGAATCCTTCGGTATCGACCTCGGGCCCGGCGTGGGCGACCAGGAAGTCGACAAACTCCTGCGCAGCGGGGGCAAAGGCGGCCCCGTTGCGCGACCGACGCCGGAAGATCACACCCAGCGGGCGGGTCAATTCCGGTGACATCTGAACCATCGCCAGCGATCCCGCGGTGACTTCGCGGATCACGGTCCGGCGCGGCAGGATCGATATCTGCTCGGTCACCGCCAGCGCGCCCTTGATGGTGTCGATGTTGTCGAACACGTTGCTAACCTTCGGCTTCACGCCGTGGTTCTTGAGGTACTCCCGGATCCGACGACCGACCGGCAGGTCCGCGTCGAACGTCACCATCTCGAAGGCCTCCAGGTCTTTCACCTCGATCGTCTGTTTCTGGGCGACCTTGTGCCGTGGGTTGCAGACAACGACCATGGCCTCGTCACGCAGCGGGATCGAGTCGACCTTGCGCCAACGCTCCGGGTAGGACACGATGCCCATATCGCACTCGTTTTCCCGGACGGCGTTGTAGACCTGCTCCGGGCGTTCGTATCGGATCTCAACCGAAACCTTTTCGTGCTGGGCCTCAAACTTCTCTCGGATACGGCTAAGCAGGTCGATCCCGGAGGAATAGATCGCGATGACACGGACAAACCCCTCGGGGTGCTTCCGCAGCCCGGCGACGCGGGCCTCGAGCTGATCGTACCGGGCAACCATGTCTTCGCATCCCTCGGCAAACAGCTTGCCCGCCTGGGTCAGGATCAACGGCCTGACCGAGCGATCAAGCAGCGTGACGCCCAGCTTCTTCTCCAGCTGACCGATCCGCTGACTGGCTGCGGACTGACTGATCCCATGCAGCTCGGCTGCTTGAGAAAAGCTGTGGCACCGGGCCACATCGGCGAATAGGCGTAGCGTCTGCATTTCCAGTAACACACACTTATATAATTAGTAAAGCTAATGCCAGAGAATCGGCTTATCAATATAGCTAATTGTTAATCAAAAGGCAAGGAGGTTTGCACTCATCAAACACCAGGCCCGTCACCCCGTAAAATACACGATATCTAAAGCTATATCATGGACTTGGCCGATTTTAAGATTGCCAGCCCCACCCTGTTTTCCCCGTTTAACGCCTCCTACGCGCTATGGATCAAAGTCGCCTTACTGTTGGGCATGTATTGCACCGCCTGGATCGGGCGGGGGCGGAGGTGCTGGCGGCGGATCTTTCCCGAAAACTGGGGGATCGATACCGGTTTGTGTTCCTGTGCCTGGACGGGGTTGGGACGATGGGCGGGCCGTTGGCGTCGGAGGGGTACAAGGTGGTGGACCTGGCTCGCAAGCCGGGGCTTGATTGGGCCCTGGGCCGACGGATACGGCGGGAGGTCAAGCGGCACGGGATCGGGCTGCTGCACGCTCACCAGTACACCCCATTTTTCTACTCGGCCCTGTCGCGGGGGCTGGGCTCGTCGCCGCCGATCCTGTTTACGGAACACGGCCGACACTACCCCGATGAACGCAAACTCAAGCGCGTGATGGCAAACCGCTGGCTGCTGAAGCCCGGCGACGGGGTGACGGCGGTGGGCCGGTTCGTCGCGGACGCCTTGATCCGGAACGAAGGGATCGAGGGTGGGCGGGTACGCGTGATCCACAACGGGATCGACCCGGACGACTACCCCCCCGCCGACGCCGCCTCACGGGCCGAAGCACGGAAATTGATCGGCGTGGATGTGGATTCGCCGGTGGTGATGCAGGTGGCCCGGTTCCACAAGGTCAAGGACCACGGCACGGCGATCCGAGCGTTTGCCCACGCCGCCGAACAATTCTCAGATGCCCGGCTGTGCCTGGTCGGCGACGGGCCACAGCGGTCCACAATGGAATCGCTGACGCAGGAACTTGGTTTACAGACTCAGGTGATGTTTCTGGGGGTCCGGGACGATATCGCGAAGCTGCTGCCGGGCGCGGATGTGTTTATGCTCTCAAGCGTCAGCGAGGGCGTTTCGGTCACGCTGCTGGAAGCGATGTCCACCGGGCTGGCGATCGCGGCGACCGACGTCGGAGGCAACGGCGAAGTCGTGGAACACAAAGAAACAGGCCTGCTCTCGCCACGCGGGGACGCCCAGGCCCTGGGCAAGCACCTGGTGACGCTGTTAATAGATGACGAGAAACGCCGGGCGATGGGGGCCGCCGGTCGTGCGAGGCTGCTGGAGATGTTTACTCAGGAACGGATGCACGAAGCCTACGCCGGGGCATATGGCCAGTTACTATAAAGATGCTTCGGCTGGAGAACCCAACACCATGCGTGCGTACAATCTGGCTATGAAAACGACCCTGACAATCGTGTGCCTGACGCTGATGACCCTGTCCTGCTCGATCGCGGCGGAGCCGGCGGAGGACCCTTTCGCGGGGTTCACACGCGCCTGGCGGGAGAACCCGGTCTGGCATGATGGCCAAGCCGAGTGTGCCGTCTACGACGCGACACGGACGATCTATGGCCAACCACGCCAATACACCGCACGCATCTTCACCAACAAAGAAACCGCCAGCCCCGAAACCTTCACCAAGAGCGCCGACGGCAAAGGCCGACCCGTCTTCAAGCACCACGTCCGCGATGATGTCCCGACCAAGAACTACACGTATCACTTCTCGACGATGACTTACGTCGGCACGGACGATCTTAAGAGCCTGAAGCTGGACATGGGATCGCAGGAAGACTGCGGCGCGACGTTCAAGCAGTACGTCAACCACGCCGGGACGCTGCACTGGCGGCAGCTAAGCTACTTCCCCAACGAGGGCGAGCGATCGGGTGAGATGACACCGGGCAGCCACTTCGCGTTTCAGGATGCGCTATCACTGATACTGCGTGGCTATCCGTTTGACGACCCGCCCAAGACGCTGGAGCTGCAGATGCTGCGTGACCAGACGGACACGCACCTGACCCTGCCTGACGAGTTGGCGTCGGGGGTGACGATCGTGAAGTACCGAGGCGAAGAAACGCTGGACCTGCCGATCGGCGAGGTGAAGGCTCACCACCTGGTGATGTGGCTGGCCCCGGACTGGGAAGAGCATTACTGGTTCGCCGCGGACGAGGCGATGCTGCACGTGCTGGTACAGTACGAAGGCAGCCGGGGCGTGACGTACCGACTCAAGGAAGTGCAACGGCGGGCGTACTGGCAGTAGCGCGTGTGGTGCGGCGGTGAAGCTGTCGCTAACATGAAGACTCGATCAGATCAGAGGGCGATAGATTGACACAGATTTTTAGTCAGATCAGGGTGTGTGTAGTGCTGGTGGGTGTCCTGCTGTCCGGGCAGGCGCTGGCCGGGCCGTTGGACGGTGCGGTGGAGCAACTGCTGGGCGGGCGTGACCTGCGCAGCACGCGGTACTCGATCTGTGTGATTGACGCAGACACCGGCGAGACGCTGGCGGAAGTCAACGCCGACGAACCGATGATCCCGGCGAGCAATATGAAGCTGCTGACGACCGCGGCGTCGCTGGACGTGCTGGGCAAAGACTTCGTGTTCCGCACAGACCTGAGCATGACCAACCCCGGCGAGGCACCCGGCGGAAAACCTGATCTATTAATAGATGGGGACGGAGACCCCTCGCTGGGCGACCCGGTGCTGCTTAAAGAGGCGGGGTTCACCGCGGAAGAATTAGTAGACGGGTGGGTGCGTGCGGTGGAACAGACGGGCATCAAATCGTTTAGGAGATTGATCGTTAACGACCGCGTGTTTGACACGCAGATGGTGCATCCCAGCTGGCCGACGGGGCAGCTACACAAATGGTATTGCGCCGAGGTCGCGGGGATCAACTTTCACAACAACTGCCTGCACGCGTTGCCTGCTCCCGCGAGCCGTATCGGTGCCGGGCCGATCGTGACGTTTTACCCCGACTCGCCGTTCATCAAGACGGTGAACAGCGCGACAACCGGCGGGGCCGATGCGTTCTGGGTGGACCGCAAGCCCGGGACAAATCAGATGACGTTCCGTGGGCGGGTTAAAAACAAGTTCTACAAGCCGGTGCGTGTGACGCTGCACGACCCGCCGATCTACTTAGGGCAGCTATTAAAGTACCGGCTGTCGCTGGCGGGGATC
>CBDUNP010000030.1:0-15328 GCA_965368605.1 uncultured bacterium
GGACGTTCTGGTTCCAGTTGGCCAGGACGATATTCAGGTCGTTGATGCCGACGAAGCCGTCGCCGTCCAGGTCGCCGTCGATGGTGGTGGCGCTTGCGAGGATGGCGTCGAGCTGGATCGTGGTGAGGCCGCCGTTATGGTGGAAGATGATGGCGTCGATTTCGGAACCGCCTTCGCGTCTGCCTAGTCTGAACTCAAGCGGCATGCCGACGTGGGCCGCGTCGAGTGTGAACTCGCCGCCGTTTTCCCAGCGGAAGACGCCGTTGCTGGAGATGTTCTCGGTGATATTGGGATCGACACCGAAATCGCTTGGGGTAAAGAAGCTGTCGGATGATCCATCAAACCCACGGGAGAGGTAGTAGGCGGTGTAATCTCCTTCTTCGCTGAATGAGATGTCGTAAAGGGCCAGTGTTTCGTGGGCGGATGCATCGGTGCGGGAGCCGGCGGGCGCTTTGATCACCTCGCCACCAGACGCGCCGGCAGCGGCTACGACCTCCCAGACATCGCCGTCGTTGTCGGGGTCGGTGATGGCGGAGAAATCCTCGGCCTCGATCACCAGGAACGAGCCCGGGGGGAGTTGTACCGGCGGTGGCCAGCTGTCTGGCGCGTCGTAGTTGAACCAGGATGCGCCAACGTCGTCGCTCGTAAGCGGTTTACGCACGATCTGTGCCACCGAAAACTCGTCGGCACCGATGTCGTAGAGCCCGATGCGTGCCTGGCCGTCCATGTCGTCAACCAGCGCGGCGTTGACCGCTGCGCCGTCGATGGCGGGGCTGCCAGCACCCGGGCGCCAGATCCCGTCGGGGTCCTGTACCAGTTGAGGATCGACCTGGCTGATGCCGGGCCGGGGGCTGATGCCCAGGGCTGCGCCGAAGGCGATGTTGTCCGCGTAGACGTAGCCGGTGCCTTCGGTGCCTTCGAAGAGGGGGGATGCTGTGCTGGAGATCAGGTTGCCTGCGATGGTCAGGTTGGTTGGCAGCAGCGACCGCCCGCTGGAGCCGATGCCCCAGTCGAACGTGATCCCCGCGCCTTCGACATTGACGATGGTGTTGTGTGCGACCAGCACGTTGTCGACCTGCTTGTAGCCGTTCAGCGGCGAGTTGGGCACACCCGCGGCGAAAGAGATCGCGCCGTCGGCCTCGTCGCCGACGTCCGCGATGTAGTTGTTGATAATGACGTGGTCCTGGCCGACGACGCGGATGCCGCCGGAGTCTTCTACACCCTCGCCCAGGAAGAAGTTGCCCTCGACGGTGGCCCCGTCGCCGTGGCGCAGGGTCAGGGTGCCCTTGGATTCGCGGAAGGTGTTGTATCGGAAGATATTGTTGCCGGACTTGCTTGAGATGATCTCGATCTCGCCGTCGACACGTTGGAAGAGGTTGTTCTCGACCGTGATCTGTGCGCTGACGAGGCTGGTATCGCTGTCGCCCAGGCGGATCGTCTCGAAGCCGTTGTCCCAGCCCTGCGGGCGGTCGCCGAAGTGGTTGGAGTCGATGCGGTGCAGCGCGGGGGTCATGGCGGGGGACTCGTCCAGCCACGCGACGACCTGCGGCCCGATGTTCTGCTGGTCGAGGAAGCTGTTGTGATCGACCCGGTTGTTCTGGCCGTACAGCGAGACGTAGTGGTACTTGTCGTTCAGGTCAGGCGGGTTGTATGACTCGATGACCGAGTTGGTAAAGCGAGAATTGGTTGCTTCGCCGAGCGACCCTCTGAACTGGACGACGTGATCGGAGTTCTCGATGGTGCCGTCCTTGAAGTGCAGGCCGTCGACGACGAGGTAGTCGCCGGAGATCAGAAGCTGGGACGTGCCGTTAAGCACGACGCCGCCGGGCGTCTGCGGGCGGAGGGTGATCGGGCTGCCTGCGGTGCCGACACCAAAGAAGCGGAGTTCCTGATCGGTCCAGACCCCGTCGGCCATGATGAGCGTGTCGCCCGGGCCTGCCGTCTGCAGTGCCGTCTCGATGTCGTCTGCGTCGGCGACGTTGAAGATCAGGGCGTAGGTGTTTGTGGTGCCGCAGCACGCCGCTACCGCAAATACCAACGTTACGTATCGAACGAGGTGGTGGAACTTCATGGTTTGCTTTCTTAATCAGGCGGAATGATGCCGGTTGGCCGGTGTTTGATTGATTGTTACTGGGGCTGTTTGTGCCCTAACTTGCGATACCACGTTTACGCCGACGGGCCAGGACCGAGGCGGCGGTAGCCAGGAGTACCGATGATGCGGGTTCGGGGACCTGGACTGTTTCGATGACGACGTTGTCGATGCGCCACTCCGTGGTGATCCGCATGTTGGTCATCGCGAACGTGTCGAAGGTTTCAAACGGTGACAGGGTGTCTTCGGCGGTAAAAGCCGTGCCGCCGTCCACCTGGATCGAGGTCAGCACGCCCGCGGCGGTGCGTTCGAGGCTGAACAGGATGGTGTGTGGCTCAAAGTCGCTGATGCCGTCGGCGAAAGAAGCGCTCTCTCCGAGTTCGACGACGTCGTCGCCTGTGCCGGAGGAGTTGTCCTGTCCGAAAAGCGGGTCTTCAGAGGAGCCCGAGGCCACGCCGGTTTCTTTGCTCAGCCGAACCAGGTTGCCGTTGGAGTTGGCGGGATCGCCGACCGGTATACGGGCGAAGTATCCGTAGTCATTACCCGTGCCGCTTTCAAGATCGAACCGCTGGTTGTCAGCGGTGATGGGTGTGCCGTTGGAGTTGTACAGGCCCACGCGGAATGAGAGGTTGCTGCTGCCCTCGGAGTCTTCGACGCTAACGCCGCTGATGAAGCGGATGTCCATGCTCACGCTGATCTTGTCGCCGACCATTGCGCCGAGGGTTGTGGGTGAAAATGTTGTGGCGACGGGGCGGTTGCCGCTGCTGGAGTTGGGGCGGATGTTCAGGCTGTTGCCGTCGCCGATGCCCGGGGAGTCGTCGTCGGTGACGATGGTGAGTGCGGAGACGCTGCTGTCCTCGTTGGTCAAGGCGAACCAGGCGAGTCCCGGGCCGTTCCCGTTGGCGGCGCTGTTGTCGGCGACGGTCCTGTCGCCGTCACTGAAATTGTCCTGGCCAACGATGGCTGCCTGACAGGTTCCTGCGGCGATCGTCACGCCTAGTGCTGTTGCGGCCGCCCGGATGGTGTGTCGATGATTAACGTGCTTGCATTGATGAAATGACATTCCTGCCTCCTCCAAGTGATGTCCTTCACCAGTCTCGAGCCGCGGTGACATGCCACGGGCTTTAGTCGTCATGAAACTGGTAAAGGGCTGTTGTTCCCGAAATCTCCCGAACGCAAGATGCTTTGCGAATTACCCAAAAAATGTTGCCCGGCTGAAAAGGCGTGTTTCTAAGCGATGTCTGTGATAAACAAACGGGCGCGATGCTCCTCAGGCGACGCCGGCACTCGTGCATGACCTTTCGGCCAGCGAATTGCCTTGACGCATTGTAACTGTCTGCGGGAAAATTACCAGATTTTTATGAAAATTAAGTGATTTATTATTACTGGTATAAATATATATAAATCAATTAAATACGATCGTACAAAAGTAATGATTTGTGGTTACTTGAACTATCTTGGCGGATAAACATGGGTAATTACAAGAAACACTGGCGGTGTTTCAAGCCGTGATTAGATATGTGCTTTGCGGCCCGTATGTGCGGGGCGTGTGGGTGCGTTGAGTTTTGGGTTGTACCCGTTGGGGCGGGCGGGGGCTGCGTTAATCGTGGCGGAGTGCGACGATGGGGTCGAGGTTGGCGGCGCGGACGGCGGGGTAGAGGCCGAAGACGATGCCGATGCCCATGGAGATGCCCACGGCGAGGACGATGCTGTAGAGCGGGACGACGGTGTCGATGCCTGACATGAAGGTGATGATCAGCGCGATGGCGGGGCCGACGATCGTGCCGATGAACCCGCCGACGGCAGAGAGGACGACGGTTTCGACGAGGAACTGTGCGACGATCTGGTTTTTCTTTGCGCCGATGGCTCGGCGGATGCCGATCTCGCGTGTGCGTTCGGTGACGCTGGCGAGCATGATGTTCATGATGCCGATGCCGCCGACCAGGAGGCTGATGGCGGCGATAGAGAAGAGGGTCCACTTCCAGATGTTGGCCTGGGCGCGGGCGGCGTTCAGGACAGCCAGGGGGACGAACAATTCGTAGTCGCCTTCCGGGTGGAAGTGCTTCATCATGCGGTCGATGCCTGCGGCGACCGGCTCGACATCGTCGAGGCTGTCCACGGCGACGATGATGCGGTGCAACTCGACCTGTTCGGCCTGGAAGGAGCCGGAGGCGCGGCGGATCATCAGGTCGGAGTAGCGTTCCTGTGCGACGTTGATCGGGATGTAGGCATCGACTTCCGAGTCGGGCGTGCGTCCGCCGCCGGAGGCCGATTCGTTTTTAACGATGCCGATGACCTCGAAGAGGTCCGGGCCGACTTTGATCGACTCGCCGATGATGTTGCTGCCGGCGAGGAGCTTGCGAGCGCCGGACTCGGTGAGGATGCAGATATTGGCCGAGGAGTTCATGTCACGAGCGGACATGACGCGCCCGGCGATGATCTCGCGTGGGACGAGCTCGAACCAGTCTGGGGTGGTCCCGACGATGCGCAGCTCGGAGACGCGTTCGCCGAAGCGGGCGGTCTTGCGGATATCTTTGGTCGGGACGGTGCGTTCGACGGCCTCGAAGGTGCTGCGGATACGGGTTTCGTCGTCGTAGTGCAGGCCGTAGGCCTTGACCATCGAGCTTGAACCGCTCTCGGCCTGGGCGTCGGCGTTCTGCTTGGACGTGAGCATGATGTTGTTGCTGCCCAGCGCCTTGATTTCTTCAAGGGCCTTTCGGCTCGCGCCTTCACCGACGGCGAGCATCGCGACAACCGCGCCGACGCCGAACACGACGCCGAGCATGGTCAGCCCGGATCGCAGCTTGTGCAGCATCAGGCTCTTGACGCCCAGTCTGAGCATGCGGAATAGCTTGGACCCTTGCATCAGGTGTCCCTCTCGATGCGGTCGATGACGCCGTCGCGCATGTGCAGCTTGTGTTGGGCGTGGTCGGCGATGTCGTTTTCGTGGGTCACCATGATGATGGTTTTGCCCTTGCGGTTGAGTTCATCCAGGAGTGCCATGATCTGCGTGCTGGTGGCGGAGTCGAGGTTGCCGGTCGGCTCGTCGGCGAGGAGGACGGGCGGGTCGTTCGCGAGGGAGCGTGCGACGGCGACGCGCTGCTGCTGCCCGCCGGAGAGTTCGCTTGGCCGGTGGTCGAGCCGATCGCCGAGCCCGACCTGGTCCGCCAGCTCTGCCGCGAGTGCGGCGCTGCGTTCGGCTTCCCATCCCAGGTAGTAAAGCGGCAGCTCGATATTCTCGCGGACGGTTAGCTGCGGGATGAGGTTGAAGCTCTGGAAGATAAAACCCAGGTGACGCAGGCGGAACTCGCTGAGCGCGTCGTCGTCGAGGTCGGCGACGTCCTGGCCTTCCAGTCGATAGGCTCCCGAGGTCGGCCGATCCAGGCAGCCCAGGACGTTGAGCATGGTGCTTTTGCCCGACCCGGAGGCGCCGAGGATGGCCCAGAACTCGCCCCGGCCGATCTGAAGGTCGACCCCCGCCAGCGCGTGGACCAACTGGCTCCCCATCTGGTAGGTCTTGCGCAGCTCAGTTAGTTCGATCAAAGGTCCGGTGTCTGCCATGGTTTTACTGCGGGCGTCGCGGGCCGGCCTGCGTTGAAGTATCTGTTGTGGTGATGAGATCAGTGTGCGGCGTGTTCAAGGTGCTTAGGGGCCGCCGCGGTTGGGGCCGCCGCCGGGGGCGCGTTGCTGGCGTTGTTGGCGCATGGCTTCGCGTTGCTCGGGGGTCATGTTATTCATGCGCTCGCGCATCTGTTCGGGCGTGGGTTTGGCGGCATCGTTGGCCGGGTTGTCGCCGGGCGGTGGGCCTTGAGCGGCGGCCGGGTTGGGGGGCGCGGGCTTGGCTGAATCGTCATCGCCTGCTTCGGAGGCTTTTTCTTCGTCGGCTTGGGGTACGTCCGTCGGCTTCTTCGTGGAAGAGGCTGCCTCGTTCAGCGGTGGGTTGGTCAGGACGCGGTCGCCCTCGGCCAGCCCGGAGACGATGTGGATGTAGTCGGAGTTATCAAGGCCCAGCTCGACGCCAACGGGAACAGCCTTGCCGCCTTTCTGCACATACACGGTGGGTTTGCCAGCGATGCGGATGACCGACTGGACCGGGACGGACAGGGCGTCTTCGAGCTGTTGGATCACGATCTGTGCCTTGCAGGTCATGCCGGTGCGGACGCCGGTGAGTTCCCCGTCCAGATGGATCTCGGTGTTGTAGACTTTCAGGTCGGGGTTGCCGCGCCAGAAGCTCTGCCCGTCGGGGAGTGGGGCGATGCGTGTGACTTTGCCGAAGAACTCACGGCCGGGCAGGGCGTTGATCGTGACACGCACGGGCTGACCGACCTGGACTTTCTTCAGGCTCGACTCGTGGATCTTGATGTTCACCATCATCGAGTTCGCTGTCGGCAGGTGGATCAGTTCCTCGCGTTCGCGCACACCTCGGCCGGCCTCCAGCGGCTCTTCGTTGCCCCGGCGGCTGCTCTGCCCGGTTGTCGCGTAGATGACCATCCCATCGGTGGGGGCGTAAATCTTGGTCTTGACGAGCATGTCTTCGTCTTTGGCGAGCCTTTCCTTCTGGCGTTTGAGCTCGAGCTCGCGGGCGGTGAGGTCGGCCTCGTCCTGGACGAGGTTGGCGTTGGCCTGACGCTTGACACGTTCCAGGGACATCTGGGTCTGCTCGACATCACTCTCCAGCTCACGGACCCGCCGCTTGTAGGTGAATTGTTCCAGCAGGTTCAGGTCGGCTTCGGCGTTGTCCAAGTCCAGCTTCGCGCGGTCGCGGCGAAGCTCGTCGCGGGTACGGTCGGCCTCGGAGATGTACTTCTCCTCGTGCAGCGTGATCGACCAGTTGTAGGTCTTCTCTGCGTCTTCAAGGTCTGCCTGGGCGAGCTTGATGCGGGCTTTCATCTCGTCGAGCTCTTTGGGGTACTCGCCTTCGACGTATTTCTTGAGGTCTTCCTTGGCGAACTCATAAGCCAACTCTGCTTTGGAGATGTCGCTTTCGCCCTGACTGCGTGTGATCTCCAGGGCTTCACGGGCGCGGATGTAGGAGGCCTCGGCGTTCTTGACGCGGATCTGTTGCTCCAGCAGCTCGTCCTGGCGTTCGCTGGAGTCGAGCTCGACCAGCAGGTCGCCTTTCTTGACGTGCTTGCCTTCCTCGACGATCCAGATGATGGTGGTCTGGCCTTCGACTTCACACTTGAGGACGACCTGTTCGCGAGCCTGGATCGTGCCGGCCTCGGTGACGTGGATGGTCATCGGCCCGCGGGCGACTTTATAGATCGGTCCGTTGTCGGCGTCGCCTTCCCCGCCGAGCATGCTGCCGAAGGCCCACAGGCTCAGGATCACCGCCAACGCGGTGGCGGTGAGGATGGGCCAGGTGCGCCACCACGGGGTTGATTGGCTGTCGCCTTGCGGTTTATTCGTTGATGTCATGGTCGCTGTCATCGAGCGCCTCCTGGGGATTATACGTCTGCCATAGCCCCTGTTCGTTGACTTCTAAAACACCCATATCACGTTGTATCTCAAGCTCAGCGATCAGGTAACTGACGAACGCTGCGGTCAGGCTGTTCTGGGACTGGACCAGGTCGTCCTTGGCGTCCAGCGCGTTGCGGATGCTGCCGCGTCCGGCTTCCAGGAGCATGTCGGTGCTGCGGACACGTTCCCTGGCGAGCTCGACGGCCCCGGCCTGGATGTGAAGCGACTCGCGGAACTCAAGCAGGTCGCGCAGGATGTTGCGCACGTTCAGCTTGACCTGGTCTTCGGTCGCTTGCAGGTCGCGGACGGCGCGTTCCAGGTTGATCAGGCTGTTGCGGTAGGCGTTGCGTTCGCGGGTCCGTTCGATCGGCAGGTCGATGGTGATCAGGGCGTCGTAAAACCCTTCGTGGAACATCGGGTCGAACTCATCCGCGTCGCCGGCGGACGAGAGCGAACGGCCTTCGCCGGCCGAGGCGCGGCCCAGCAGGGTCAGTTCGGCTCGGAGTGCGTCGGCCGCGGTGACGACCCGGCGTTGCGCGTCGTAGACCTCGCCCTGCGCGATGCGGAGGTCCAGGCGGTTTTCGAAGGCGATACTGACCGCGGTGGGCACTTCCAGCTCCATCGGGCCGGCACCTTCACGGTTGGGCACGACCAGCGTAACCGGGGCGTCGGCGGGCAGGGCCTCTTCCGTGGCCGCCAGCGGGTCGGTCCGGTCGGGCAGCGATTGACGCACGACCTGGGCGAGCCGCTCCAACTCGTCACGGACCAGCTCGACCTGTGCGTCGGCGGGCAGGCCCAGCGTGACTTTGAAGGAATCAAGGCTGCGCTCGTAAGATTGTTGTGCGGAGATCCACCGCTGGCGGGCACGCAGTTCGTCCTGCAAGGCGCGGTCCACCTCGATCTGCGACTGACGCCCGGCCTCGGATTCCCGGCGGACCTGGCGGACGGTCAAAACCAGGCTCTCGTAGTTGTCTTCTTCGTTGTTCACCCGGTCCAGTTGCTGCAATACTGCCAGGTAGTCGCTGGCGATGTCCACCGCGAAGCTGCGCTTGAACCGCTCGAAGTTGTAGATCGCGTAGACCGCGTCGCGCTCGGCCTGGGTCAGGGGTTCGGCGACGATGTGTGCGCCCGAGCCGCGCAGCAGCGGGATCTCAACCGAGGCGTCGGCGGAGAGGGCGTTGCTTGATGCGTGGTCCTGAGACAGCAGCTTGACCACGTCCAGCGTGATCGCGCCGGTGAGGGTGATCCCGTTCTTGAACCGCTGGGTCAGGCCGACGCTGTTGTTGGAGTCCAGGCCCGAGACCTCCGGGTCCACGCCGGGATCGTAGCTGACGGTGTTTCGGCTGACCGCGGTCCAGGTGGTGCGGAAGGCATCGCGTTCCAGGTCCAGCGCCAGGGCGGCGCGGTAGACGTTTTCTTTTTGTGACTGGTAGTCCCGGCTGCTGCCGGCAGCGACGCGCAGGGCGTCCTGGAGGGTGAGTGTGAGGGGGACGCCCGGCTCGATTACCAGCAGGCCGTCGGACTCGCCGACGCCTTTATCAAGATAGTCGTCGTTGGGCCAGTGCTCGATCGGTTCCAGGTCGGTGACGCCTTTGGAGGCGGCGTGTGAGATCGCCAGTTTCTGTGCGTTGATCAGGCGACGGCGGAGCGTGTCGGCGGGCTTTTCGATCGAGAAGGGCTCTTCCCGGCCGAGGGCTTCCAGCTGTTTCTGGCGGATGATCTGGGAGGCGGTGTCGTCGGCGTCGCGGCGGTAGTCGCCGGGCTTGCACCCCGCGGGCAGGCTGACCGCCAACAGGCACCCGCTAAGAAGCAACGTGTGGCGTAGGCGGGATTGGTGGGGGGCTGGATTCATGGGTCACTTATTCGGTGTAATGCGTGGATATCCCGGACGTTACCGATCTGCTGACAAGAGGTTACAGGCGCAGAACAACCATTATAAGCCAGCAGGCATTAAGATAACGAGTCGGGCGGGGGTTGTATTGCGTATCGCTTGGATTCTTTGGTTTATCCCGAGGGTTTGGCCGTTTTTGGCTGAATCTTTATATGGTTATGGAAGCTATCCCGGCTCGGGCGTTGCACGGACGGCGAACCATTTATACAGCGCCGGCAGGACCAGCAGGGTGAGCATGGTCGAGGTGACCAGCCCGCCGATGACGACCGTCGCCAGGGGGCGCTGGACCTCGCTGCCGGTCCCGGTCGCCAGGAGCAGGGGGATCAGCCCCAGCGCGGTGGTGACCGCGGTCATCAGGACGGGCCGGACACGCAGGGACGCGCCCTGGATGCTGGCCTCGTCGATGGGTTTGCCGGAGGTGTGCAGCTGGTTGAGGTAGGTGACCAGGACCATGCCGTTCTCCAGGGCGATCCCGAACAGCGCGATGAACCCGACGGAGGCGGGGACGCTTAGGTTTTCACCAAAGACCCACAGCCCCAGCACCCCGCCGACCAAAGCCAGTGGGATGTTCAGCAGGATCAGCGCGGTGTTTTTCAGCGAGCCGAAGCTGCTGTATAGGAGCAGGCAGATGATCAGCAGGGTGACGGGCACGACGACCGCCAGGCGTTTGTTGGCTTCCTGTTGCAGGCGGAACGACCCGCCCCAGGTAGTGAAGTAGCCCGCGGGGAGTTCGACTTCGCGGTCCAGCGCCGCCTGTGCGTCCTGCACGAAAGAGCCGATGTCCCGGCCGACGACGTTGTTCTGGATCGTGATGAAGCGCTGCGTGTCTTCGCGTGTGATCTGCCGGGGGCCGGTGATGCGCGTGATCGTCGCCAATTCGCTTAACGGGACGCGCATGCCGGTCGGTGAGCTGACCAGGATGTCGGCGATGGCCTGGCGCGTGTCGCGGGCCTCGGGGGTGTAGCGCACGACGATATCGAACCGGCGGACGCCCTCGAAGACCTGGCCCGCCTCGACCCCGCCGACCGCGGCGTGGATCGTGTGCTGGACGTCGGCGAGGTTGACCCCGTAACGCGCGATCGCGTCGAAATCCGGCTGGATCAATAGCTGCGGCGTGCCGGTGACCTGGTCGACCTGCACGTCTGCCGCGCCGGGGACGTCACGCAGCACGACGGCGATCTGGTCGGCCTGTTGCTTGAGTTCGTCCAGGTCGTCGCCGAACAGCTTGATCGCCAGCTCGGCCTTGACGCCCTCGAGCAGCTCGTCGACGGCCATCTCGATCGGCTGGGTCAGGTTGGCCATGATCCCCGGCAGGCCCTCGACGCGCTGGCGGATCTGTTCTTCCATGTAGGGCTGGTCGTTGGGCCGGCGCCACTGGTCCTTGGGCTTGAGGATGACGTACATCTCGGCGGAGTTGATCGGGTCGGCGTGCGCTCCGACCTCGCCTCGGCCGACCCGGCTGGTGACTTCGATGACCTCGGGCAGTTCAAGAAGCCGACGCTCAACACGCAGGGCGTTCTCACGGCTTTCGTTCAGCGAGATCGACGGGGCCATGGTCAGGCGCACCACGATCGTGCCCTCGTTCAGCCGGGGGGTGAACTCCGAGCCGAGCCTGGGGAATACGACGACCCCCGCCAGCATCGTGACCGCCGCCAGCACGATCGCCGACCAGCGCTGACGGACGAAGAACGTCACCATCGGCCGGTACACCGTCAGCAGGGCGCGCACGACGACGGGCTCGGCAGCGTCGCCCTCACCTCCGCTGGACTTCTTGCGACGCATCAACACGCTGCCGAGCATCGGCGCGATAAGCAGCGCGAACAGAAGCGACCCGAACATCGCGAGCGCTACGGTGTATGCCAGGGGTCGGAACGTCTTGCCCTCAACGCCCTGCAGGGTAAACAGCGGCAGGAAGACGATGACGATGATCAGGATCGCAAACAGGATCGGTCGGCCGACCTCTCGGCAGGCGCGGGCGACGGCCTTCATCCGCGATTCCTCGGGTTTGGATTCGCTTAATACGCGGTCGATGTTTTCGACCATCACGATCGTGCCATCGACCATCATCCCGATCGCGATCGCCAGCCCGCCCAGCGACATCAGGTTTGCAGACAGGCCGAACCCGAACATCGCGATCACCGCGAATAATACCGAAAACGGAATCGCCAACGCGACCACGACGCTGGGCCTGAACCCACCCATGAAGATCAGCAAGACCAACGCTACCAGCACGATCCCCGTCAGCAGGGCCTGTGTTACAGTGGCGACCGAGGCCTCGACGATGTCTTTCTGCTGGTAGTAGGGGACCAGGTTTAACCCTTCCGGGAGCGACTCATTGATCTCGTCGATCTTGGTTTCGACCTGGCTGATGACGGTCGAGGCGTTGGTCCCGTAGAGCTTGACGACCATACCGGCGACAACCTCGCCCTTGCCGCCGCGGGTCTGCAGGCCACGCCGGACCGCGCCGCCGACTTTCAATTCGGCGACGTCATCGAGATAGACGGGCCGTCCGTCGTCGGTCTTGACCACGATCCGCCGAAGGTCGTCGAGCTTGTGCGCCAGGCCGACGGAGCGGACGACCAGCTCCTCGTTGTTTTCTTCGATGAACTGTGCGCCGACATTCAGGTTGTTCGATTCGACACGCTCCACGACCTGGTCGATGGTCAGGTCGTATCGAAGCAGTGCCTGCGGGTCGATCACGACGTGGTATTGTTTCTCGTGTCCGCCGATGCCCAGGACCTCGGTCACGCCGGGCACGCGCCTGAGGTTGCGTGCGACGACCCAGTCGTGCGTGGTGCGCAGTTCTTCGAGTGTGTAGGTGCCGGTCGTGTCTTCCAGGAAGTAGAAGAGGATCAGTCCCATGCCGGTGGAGATCGGGCCGAGCTCGGGCTCGCCGAAGCCGTCTGGGATCTGCTCGCGGGCTTCCTGGAGGCGTTCGTTGACCAGGTTCCGTGAGAAGTAGATGTCGGTGCCGTCTTCGAAGTAGATGTTGACGACGGACAGGCCGAAGTTGGAGATGGAGCGTATCTTCTCGACGCCGGGCAGACCGAGCATCGATGTCTCGACCGGGTAGGTGACGAAGGCCTCGACCTCTTCGGGCGCAAGCCCCTCGGTGACGGTAAAGACCTGGACCAGGTTCGGCGACACGTCGGGGAAAGCGTCGACCGGCAGGCGCAGGTAGCTCCACCAGCCGGCCGCGACCACCAGCAACGCGAGCATCGCCATCATCAGGCGGTTGTGTAACGAATAATCGATGATTCTGTTAATCATGAGGGGTCTCGGGGTATGCTTTTCGGGTGTTGTGTCAGTGCGCGTGGCCGGCGTGTTCAAGTGCGCCGCGGTTCATCTCCGCCTTGAGTGCGAAGCCGTTGCGGGTCACGACCACTTCGCCGGTTGATAGCCCTGAAAGGACTTCAACGGCGTCCGTTGATTCTCGACCGGTCGTGATCGGTCGCAGCTCGTATTCATCCCCGTTCTGCACGAAGACGGCGGTTTCGCCTTCCATGTACTGGATCGCGGATCGGGGCAGGACCAGCTCGCTGTGCGTCGAGCCGTGGTCTGCCTGTGCGGTGACGAACATGCCGGGCCGCCAGCGTCCGTCGGTGTTGTCCAGGACGACGCGCGCGGTGGCGGTCCGGGTGTGTTCATCGAGTGACGGGCTGATAAATGCGATCTGGCCGGTGGCCGTCAGCTTGCCCTGCCCGAAGCGGATATTGACGTTCATACCGGGCGTGATCGACTCGATGTCTCGTTGGTAGACCGTGAGGTTGACCCAGACGCTGCTGAGGTCGGCAATCACAAACGGGGCCTCGTCGGGCTCTTCGCCGATGCGTTCGCCGCGCGTCAGGTGGCGGGCGGTGACGACGCCGTCGATCGGGGCCCGCAGTTGATAGGTCATAAACCCGGTGTCGTCGTCCGCGCTTAACGACCCGATTTCATCGTGGGTCTGCCCGAAGGCGTGGAGGTTGTGTTCCGCCAGGTTCAACGCGATCTCGGCTT
This sequence comes from uncultured bacterium, assembly GCA_965368605.1. Taxonomy (GTDB): domain Bacteria; phylum Planctomycetota; class Phycisphaerae; order Phycisphaerales; family Phycisphaeraceae; genus JAJRRS01. Next base: position 13,440 of record CBDUNP010000030.1, read on the forward strand.
CGCTCGCCGCCTGCCGGGTCTCCATGACCTGCCGCTCGGTGCCGACGCGGTTGTTGAAGAGTTTTTCGTCGCGGGCGAGCGACTCTTTAGCCAATTGGTAGCGTGCTTTGGCGCTGAGGTACGCCCCGCGCGCCGCGGCGAGCTCCCGGCTGTCTAACACGCCCATGACCTGCCCGGCCTGAACACGGTCGCCCACCGCGCAGGTTACCTCCCGCACGATGCCGGGGACGCTTGGGGTGACATGGGCGATCCGGTCGGCGTTGAACACGACCTCGCCGTTGAGCGTGAGGCTTTCGCTGAGTGTGCCCGGGCCGACGGGGGCGACCTCGATCCCGAACTCCGCCATATTCTTGGGGTCGACTTTCAGGACGCCGTCTTCGTGGTCGTCGTGATCATCATGGGCACCGTGATCGTCATGGTCGTCGTGCCCGTCGTGGGAGTCTGCACCGTGCCCGGCGTGTGCGTCATCGCTGTGCTCTGCGTGTGCGTCATCGGAATGGTCGTCGTGGGTGTGTGTGTCGTCCGTGTGCCCCTCCGCGTCATCATCGTGCCCGTCGTGGGAGTCGTGATGCTCGTCGTGCTCGGGTTCCTCGTGACCGTGTGCGTCGTGGTCGTTGTCGATGTGTTCGTCGTGTGTGTCATGCGCGGGGGCATGCTGTGCCCATGCGTCGTTGTCTTGGCCTGCGAACAGGATGAGGGCCGACATCATCAGCGACAGCGTGAGGATGAAACGGGTCGGGAGTTTGCGCTTATTCATGGCTTTGATCCTCGGGATTCTCGGGAGCGTCTTTGTGAGTGTTGGTTTGTGTCGGGTTGTTCTGAGGCCTTAACGGTTGGCCGATCAATCCCTCGACCTCGGCGACGGCCTTGTGGTACGCGGTCAGGGCGTCGAGGTACTGTTGTTGGATGTCGATCAACGTGCGGTCGGCGTCGAGCACGTCCAGGAAGCTGAGGTTCCCCTGGTCGTAGGCCTTGCTGACGGCCTGATAGGCGTCCAGGGCGGGGGGGATCGCGCGTTGGCGCAGGGTGGTGGCTTCGCTGTAGGCGTCGATCAGCTCGGCGTGTGCCGACGACAGGGCCGAACCGATGCGGAGCTCGGCGGCTTTTTTCTGTGCCTGCGCCGAGGCGACGTCGAATTGTGCCGATCGGATGCCGTCCTGATTGCGGTCGAAAACCGACAGCGGGATCGAAAGCCCCGCGACCAGTGCGTCGTCGTCGGACCCGCCGATCCGTCGGTACCCGATCGTGCCGGTGAGGTCGGGGACGGCCTGGGCCTTGGCCAGTTGAACTTCGGCCCGTCGTGCGGAGACTTCGACCGCCCATCGCGCCAGGTCCGGGTTCTGACTCAGCTTTGATGCTAACTCGTTGATCGGCGGGACGGGGGCGAGGCTTTCGATGTCGCCGGTCGCTTCGGTGAATTCGGGAGAGGATGCGCCCCAGGTTTCTGCGAGGCGACGGCGGGCCGACTGCAACGCGCGCTCAGCTTTGCCCTGGGCGATCTGCGCGACGACGACGGGGACGGCGACCCGGGCGTTTTCGATGTCCGGGACGTCCCCGGCCTCGACACGTTTGGCGATCGAGTCGCTGATCTGCTCGGCCAGCTTGAGTGACTGCTGGGTTAGCTGGAGTTGTCGTTGCGCCTGGAGGACGGCGATGTATCGTTGGGTAACGTCGGTGAGCAGGGCGATGCGGTGGGCTTCGTAGTCCCAGCCCGTGAGTTGGCCATGCAGTCTGGCGGCTTCGCGTTGGTAGCGGATGTCGCCGCCCAGGGGGATGGCCTGGCTCAGCGCGACCGTGGTGTCCAGCGACTGGCTGCCGGAGAACTCGCCCGAGCCGGCGAAGTTCTCGAACTCGACCTCAAGCTCGGGGTTCGGCAGGAGCCCGGCCTG
>CBDUNP010000031.1:0-15297 GCA_965368605.1 uncultured bacterium
CACAACTACACGAAGTGGGGCCTGATCGGTGAGGCCGGTTGGACGGCGGGGGGGCATCGGCTTTATGACGAGGCCGTGTTCGCACGGCTTGAAAGGGTCATGCAGCTTAAGGCCAGGCACACCGTCGAGAAGGTCCGGGAGCTATTGGAACTGGAAGACGCACAGGAGCAGGCGGCGTAGCGATGGCAGATGCATCCATCCAACCCGACCCGGGGCTTTCGCCCGATGACTCCGCGGACATGTCCAACGGCTCGCTGACCGGTGCCGGACAGGACGTGCTGTGGTCGCAGGTCTGGCAGTTGCCGGTGTTGTTGTTTGGGCTTGGGCTGCTGGTGATTGGTGTGTATCTCTCGCTGCCGACGGGCGACCCGAACGACTTCAAGGGCGTGATGGCCAACGTCGAGCTGATGCTTAAGAATGACAAGCTCGAGGATGCGGAAAGCAAGCTCGAAGAGCTTGAGGCGCAGATGAACAAGGTGTCTGCCTCCGACGACGAGCGCGGGCACCTGTTGCAGCTGTTCGGCGACCTGACGTTCCAGAAGCTATATAAGACCGGGGTGGTTGGCCGAGAGGGCGTGCAGGCCGCGATCCCGACCTACGAAAAAATCGTCTCGCAATACGACGGCGCCCGAGATTATGGCCGGGAACTTACGGGCCCGTCGCTTCGGAATTACATCCGGTCGCTGGTCGCGTTGGATAAGGACCGGCAGGCGTTTGTGCTGTTGGACAAGATGACCGGCCCGCAGGCGGCGCAGCGATACCTGATCGTCAAGGACATGATCGAGAAGAAGCACGGCGACCGCAAAGAGGTGGATGTGGACGGCCTGATGCCGTTGATCGAGCGGTTCCGTGAGGATATTAAGGCGATCAGCGATTCGGAAATCGCGCGTCAACAGGAGGTCTGGTCCCACGGTTTCCAGGCGTCGCTGTTCCTGCGGGCGGATAACCCGCAGACCGCGATCACCTACCTGCTGCGTCATATTCAGCGGCTGGCGATGCGGGATGGGGATGCCGACCTTGCCCCGCTGATCATCAAATTGGCGCAGGCGTACCAGGCGATTGGTGATAATCAGAACGCTGAGAAGAACTACATGCTGGCTCAGAAGCGTGTTGAGCCGACGGACGACCTGAACGCGGAGATCCTGGTCGGGCTTGGGCAGTTGGCGCTTTCGCAGTCCACGGGGCAGGATATCGAGGAGGCGTTGGAGTATTTCCGTGCGGCGGAGGAGGGGTATCCGACCTCGGCGGGCGGGCACATCTCGGCGTTGATCGGCCGGGCCGACTGCGAGGCACGGTTGGGCGATCATGCCGCGGCAGGGAGGTATTTTGACCTGGCGGTGCGTGAGATGCTCGAGAAGACCCGCCCCTGGGACCCTCGGCGTGTCACAGCCCGCGAGGCGATCAAGACGCACTTTGAACGGGCCGCGGACCTGGATGAGTTCGATCGGGCGAAGGATTACCTGGATGTCTGGGCGCTGTTGCAGGGTGAGAAGCTCGACGAAGCCCTGCTGCTGAACCTGGCGAGCACGTGCGAGAAGATCGGTGATCAGCGGCTGCAGGAAGTCAAAGCCAGCACCGAACGCCTGCCCGGTCAGGCACCGCTTAGTGCCGAGGCGATCCGCATGGCCAACCAGCAGGCGGCGGATTACTACGCTCAGGCGGCAGATTATTACTTCGCGCACGCTTCGGAAGTCACCGTCACCGACAACGACCAGCACGGGCGGAGCCTGTGGAGCGCCGCGACCAACTACGACCGCGCCCAGATGTGGAAAGAGGCGATCGGGGTCTACGAACAATTCATCGAGACACGCCACGGCGACCCCAAACGCCTGCGTGCGATCCGCAACCTGGCCCGGGCGTTTATGGCCAACCGGCAGTACGAGCCGGCGCTGGCGAAGTTCCAGCACCTGATGGAAGACTACCCGCGCAGCCCCGAGACTTATAGCAGCCTGGTCAGTATGGCCCAGTGTCAGGAAGCGATCGGGCAGACCGAGCAGGCGATCCAGACGCTCACCACCGTCATCGACGACCACGAGGCGATCACCCCCGACAGCGGTGAGTATCGCGAGGCGCTGATCGAGCTGGGGCGGCTCTACCATATGAATGGTGAGAACGACCCGGCGCTCTACGCCCGCGCGATCGAGCTGCTGACCGAGGCGGTGCAGCGTTACGGGCAGTCCGAGGAGGGGCCGCGTCTGCGTTTCCTGCTGGCGGATGCCAACCGTCGGAGCGTCCCCGCGCTGGTCAAGCAGATCGCATCGACCCAGTCGCACCCGGTCCAGGTGAGTCTGGATGACGAACGGCGGGATCGGCTGCAGCAGGCTCAGGTGCTTTACAACCAGGCGATCAACGGCCTGGAAGCTAAGAAAGCCATGGAAGGCGTGCTCGGCCCGGTCGAGGAGCTGTATCTGCGGAACGCCTACTTCTACCAGGCGGACTGCGCTTACGACCGGGAGGTCTTCGAGCAGGCGATCCAGCTCTACAACACCGCGGCGAATAACTACTCGGACGACCCGGCGTCGCTGGTCGCACGGATTCAGATCGTGAACGCTTATTGCGAGCTGGGGCAGTTCAAGCAGGCCAAGATCGCCAACGACAACGCCCGCCGACAGCTCGAGCGCATCCCGGACGAGGCGTTTGAGGATGAGAACCTCCCGATGAAGCGAGAGCACTGGGAGAACTGGTTGCGGTGGACCAGTGAACGGAATCTATTTAATGCCCAGGCGAACGCGGTGGGGGGGTAGAACGCTGTTCGCGCGGGGTGGGGGCGTGCGTCTGCTAGGGGCGCGGATGGGATCTCTTGGAGGAATCTGAATATCGGGGGAGGAAAGTTTCCGGGGGGAGTGTAAGAAATTGCGCTCCGAGGCAGGAATTGCCGATAGGGAAATAGCCAGGGCAGGATGCCCGGCCGGACACGGTGCCGACACCGTATACGAATCGAGGTCATGGATGACCGTGAAGATGCAGGAAACCCCGTCTCAACAGGCCGACGCGCTGCTGGCATTACTCGCCGAGCAGCACGACCTGTACAGCCAGTTACGCACGCTAAGCGGCCAGCAGGCTCAGTGCATCCGTGACGGCTCGACCGAAGAACTCCTGGGATTGCTCTCCAAGCGGCAGTCGGTGATCGATAGCATCACCCGTTCCAACGCTCAGGTCGCCCCTTACCGCGAGAATTGGCCGACGCTGCGTAACGTGGTCGCGCCGGCTCAGCGTGACCGGGTCCACAACGTCCTGGACGAGATCGAGCAGTTGCTGAATCAGGTGGTCGAGCAGGACGAGCGCGACCGGGCCGAGCTCAAGGGTGTGCAGGCCCAGATCGGCACGCAGATGACGAAGGTCAACCGCTCCGGCCGTGCGATCCAGGCCTACGGCCCACCGAAATCCAATACCAAAGCCCCAACCTTCACCGATCGCCAGGGATAACCCCGCGAGTTCTTTGTAACAGACACGATGTCCATGCCCGAAACCACCGAACAACTCGATGCTCCGGCCAAGCCGACCGGCCTCCCCGAAGCCGACGGCTTGGCGGAGATCATGCAGGCCTACAACCAGGTGACCGAACGGCTCCAGCAGAGCCATGAAGTCCTCCAGGCCGAGGTGGTCCGGCTGCGTGAGGAGCTGGCGTCGGCGGATGCGCAGCTGCAGCGTTCCAAACGGCTGTCAGCGTTGGGCGAGATGGCGGCGGGGATCGCGCACGAGGTCAGAAACCCGCTGGCTGCGATCCAGCTCTACACGAAGATGATTGCGGAAGACTTGCAGGATCATGCCGAACAGTTCCCCGAGCCGGTGCGGTGTGCCCGGAAGATCGCCTCGGCGGTGCGGGGGCTGGACGGCATCGTCGGGGACGTGCTGAGCTTTGCCCGTGGGATTGATCCGGCCCCGGTGGCCTTGAGTGTCTCGGACGCCTTTGAGCGGGCGCTCGCCGCCCACGCCCCGGCGATCCAGGCGGCCAACGTTACCGTCAACAAACGATATATCGATGCGCCCGCGCTTAGCGCATTTGCCGATCCGGACATGTTGCACCGTGCGTTTCTGAATCTGATCCGCAACGCGGTGGATGCGATGGTCCTGGTGCCGGAACGCCGCGAACTGACCCTGGACGCCCGCGAAGACGCGAACGGTTTGACCCTGACGATTGCTGATACCGGCCCCGGGGTGGATCGGGACACGGTCGACCGGTTATTCAACCCGTTTTTCACGACGCGCGCCACCGGGACCGGTCTGGGGCTTGCCATCGTCCACCGCATCGTTGACGCCCACGGCGGGACCGTCGGCGTCAGCGACAACCCCGACAGCGACCGCGGCGCAGCGTTCACGCTCTGCCTGCCGGTTTGCCGTATCTCCCCTGCCGACCCCGCCGATGAAACCGCCTTTGCCGGAGCCTGTCTATGAGTAACAAGATCCTGGTCGTTGATGACAAGCAGATGATGCGCGACAGTGTCGGCACGACGCTGCAGCGCGCGAACTACAGCGTTGTCGTCGCGTCCGATGGTAACGCCGCGCTGAGTATGGTGGCCAAGCACCGACCGGCTGCGGTGATTACCGACCTGAAGATGCCGGAGATGGACGGCTTGGAACTGCTCGCCCGGTTACGCCAGGCCGACGACCAGCTGCCCGTCGTGCTGATGACCGCCTACGGCAGTGTGAACGACGCGGTGTCCGCGATGAAGAAGGGGGCCTTCGACTTTATCCAGAAGCCGTTTGAAGGTGATCAACTCGTTATGGTCATGCGGCGGGCTGTCGAGCACAGCCGGCTTCTGCGTGAGAACGCTGCGTTGCGTACGGTGACCATGACTCATAATGGCGATACGCCTGCCCTGGTCGGCAAGAGCTCGACGATGCGCCAACTCGCCCAGCAGATCCACCAGATCGCCAACTCCAACGGCACGGTGATGATCTGTGGCGAGTCGGGCACGGGTAAAGAAGTCGTCTCCCGCACGATCCACGCGCACAGCATGCGGCGTGACAACGTCATGCTCGCCGTGAACTGCGCCGCGTTGTCGAGCAGCCTGCTTGAAAGCGAATTGTTCGGCCACGAGAAGGGCGCGTTTACCGGTGCGGATCAGATGCGCAAGGGGCGATTTGAGTTGGCCGACGGGGGGACGCTGCTGCTCGATGAGATCAGCGAGATCAGCCCGGAACTGCAGGCCAAGCTCCTCCGCGTGCTGCAGGAACAGAGCTTCGAGCGTGTCGGTTCGAGCCTGACGCTGAATGTGGATGTCCGTGTGATCGCGACGACCAACCGCGACTTGGCCGCCGCGGTCGCCGCCGGGGACTTCCGGCAGGACCTGTACTACCGGTTGAATGTGCTGCCGATCGTGCTGCCTTCGCTGCGTCTGCGGACGGATGATATCCCGCTGCTGGTGGAGCATTTCCTGTTGCAGTTGGCGATGCGTGACGGCCGGGAGCCCAAGCGGTTTGATGACGAGTCGATTGAATTGATGAAGCAATACACCTGGCCGGGCAATGTCCGTGAGTTACAGAATATCTGTGAGCGGGCGAGCGTCCTGAGCCGCGGGCGCGTGATCAAGGCGGGGCTGATCCAGCCCTGGCTGATTTCGCCAGAGCCGACAGTGCTGATCCAGCCTCCGGGGCAGCCCGTGCCGGCACCCGCGATGCCTCAGCCGGTCAGTGCCGCCCCTGCCGCCATGCCCGGGAGCGCGCCCGCCAACGCGACGGCTGGGATCCGCAGCCTCGAAGAGGTCGAGCGTGAGCAGATCATCCAGACGCTTGGCTACTTCTCGGGCAACCGGATGCGGACGGCCAAGGCGCTGGGCATCGGCGTCCGCACCCTCGGACTGAAACTCAAGAAGTGGAAGGAGATGAATCTCGTTGCTCAGACGATCTGACCATCACATCGCGCAACACCTGCAATCGCCCGCGCAATCATTGCGTGGAGGCAGCGCAATCTTTGCGCAGTGCTATCAATCGTCGGCAACGCAACCCCGCATCCGTGATCGCAAATGGGGCATGCTCTTCTGGCACGAAACTTGCCGGATCATCCCGGTAGCGCCAGGCGTTGGGCGCGCTGTCCTCGTGGAGTTGCCCGCATGATCAGCAAGCTATTCACCAGCGGTTCGATGCAGTCCGTGGAGCGGCTGGTCCAGTTCACCGGGGCCCGGCACAAGGTTCTGACGAACAATATTGCCAATTTCGAGACGCCGTTCTACCGGTCGCGCGACCTGGACCCGGAGAAGTTCCAGGCAGGTCTCCGCGACGCGATCGAGTCCCGCCGACGCAGCGGCTCCAGCCCGATCGAGGGCACGCTTGAGATGCGTGATACCCGTCAGGCCCGGTTTGATGCCGATAGCGCAACCTTCCGCCCCGAGTTTGACGATCAGGGCATCATGTTCCACGACCGCACGAACGCGGATGTCGAACGCACGATGCAGCACCTGGCGGAAAACACGATGGCCCACAACGCGGGCATTCAGATCCTGAAGAACCAGTTTGATTTACTGAAGACCGCCATCCGAGGCAGGATGTAGCAGAAAGCATTTAGCTATTAGCCGTTAGCTGGTAGCTTGGAAGAACGATTAATCGTTGTTGGCTGAAGGCCAACGGCAAACGTAAGAGGCAGGCACATGTTCGGCTCACTTGACGTATCAGCATCCGCACTCGTCGCCCACAGGACGCGGCTCGAGTCGATCTCGGCCAACATCGCCGGATCGCAGGCGATCGAGAACCCCGACGGCGATCACGACCCGTTCCAGCGTCGGATCGCGGTGTTCGCGCAGGGCGACCCGGTCTCGGGCAACCCCGACGGCGTTCACGTCCGTGAGATCCTGCAGGAAACATCATTTATCGAGAGGTACGAGCCGGGCCACCCGTTCGCCGACGCCGAGACCGGCATGGTGACCTACCCCGACATCAGCCCCGAGGTGGAGATCATCAACGCGATGTCCGCCTACCGGGCCTACGAAGCGAATATCTCCGCCGCCGAGGCGACCAAGTCGATGTTGCAGGCGAGCCTGAGGTTGTTGGCGTAGTACAAACAATGAACGGATCAATCGGCCGGGACTCGTCCCCGCCGGGTTTGGATGGATAGCACACGATGGCCGACCCCTTAGGACTTATCCCCGGATCGCAAGGCATCTCGCCTCTGAGCAACGGCTCAAACAACGCGCAGCGTGCAGGCGGCGGCGTGGATGCCGGCGGTGCGTCATTCAAAGATGCGCTGATGAAGCAGCTCGATCAGGTCAACCGGCTACAGCAGGACGCCGAGATCGCGATCGAAGATGTCGTGTCCGGGAAGCGCGACGATGTGGATAACGTGTTGATAGCTAAGCAGAAGGCCGACATCGCTTTCCAGATGTTGTTACAAGTACGCAATCAGATGATGGACGCTTACGACGAGATCAAGCAGATCCGTGTTTAGTGCTCAGCGGTTAGCTAGTAGCTTTTAGCTATTGGCGTGAATCAAGAAACGGGCGAGGATCGCCTGTGTGTGTAAGAGTGGACGGCTATTAGCTTAGTGCTAACGGCGAAAAGCTCTAATCGGCATGGAGGCCGGTGATGCAATTTGCGAAGAGAATATGGGCCCAGATCGGGGCGCAGATGGAAGGGGTCGGGCTGCCCACCAAGGCGTTGATCGCCTCGTTGGTGGTCATTATGGTCCTGGTCGCGTCGCTGATGATGCTGTACGTCGGCGACGAAGAGACGGCGCCCGTGGGGCTTGCCGGGGCGAACTCAGCCGAAGCACTTGCACAACTCAACGCGGTCGGGATCGAGGCGAAGGTCGTCGATGGCAATATCCGTGTGCCGGTCGAGAGCCAGCACCAGGCGTTTTTACTGCTGGCGCAGGGAGACCTGCTGGGCGAGAGCCCCGCCGGCATGATGGACCGGATGTTTGAAAACGCCTCGCCCTGGGAGACTGACAAGAGCCGGTCCGCCCGTTCCAATCAGGCCCGCGCCCGTTTCTTAAGCGCCGTCTTAGCCAATATCTCACGGATCAAGTCCGCCGACGTCATGGTCGACCCCGGCCAGGACGGTATCGGCAAGCGTCACGTCCCCGCCAGCGCGATGGTGAATATCAAGACGACGACCGGGCCGGTCGACACCGCCATGGCCGACGCCGTCGCCTCACTGGTCAGCGGCGCGGTCGCTCGGCTGGACATCGAAGACGTCAGGATCGTCGACGCACGCACCGGCCGACGTGTTGAGGTATCCGACCCCTCGAACATGCTGCCTTCCAGCGCCCTTGAAGTGAAACGCAACATCGAGGAACGCAAGCGTAAAGAGATCGAGAACATCCTGGACTACATCCCCGGCGTCCGTGTTGGGGTGAACGTCCTGATGGACTCCGTCGCCGCCCGTCAGGAACGGCGGATGGAGTACGACAAGGACCAGCCGATCAAGCGGGAGTTGACTGAGGAGACGGTCAGCCGAGACTTGGCCGATGCCGGAGAGCCCGGCCCACGCTCGAACACCGGGCTGTCGATCAACGGCAGCGGCCCCGTTGGCTCCGAACAGACCATGAACCTTACCGAGACCGAGTTCTACGAGAACAAACCCTTCATCCTCCAGCAGGAAACCACGCACACCGGGCATCAGGTCAAGCAGGTCAACGTCGCGGTCAACATCCCGCGCAGCTTTTTCGTCGCTCAGTACAAGCAGCAAAACCCAGACGATCTGGAAGAACCCAACGACGCGGCGCTCGCTCCGTTCGTCACCGATCAGCTTCCAAAGATCGAGCAGAAGATCCAGGTCCTCACCCTGGCCGATGTGCAGGGCCAGGTCCAGGCCGACATGGTCCCGGATGCCCCGGTGTTTGCCGCGGGCGGCGGCGGCGGCACGATCGGGATGATGTTTGACTCCGGGATGGCCGGACCCGCCGGGCTGACGCTGCTGGGGCTTGCGAGCCTGGGGCTGATGTTCGGGATGGTCCGCAAGTCGACCCGTCCTGAATCGTTACCGAGCATTGAAGAACTCGCGGGTGTCCCGCCGTCGTTGCCTTCCGATGAAGAACTGATCGGCGAGGCGGAAGAGTCCGAGGCCTCGATGCAGGGCCTGGAACTCGACGAAGACGACCTGCAGGCGCGTCGTATCGCCGAGCAGATCAGCGACCTGGTCCGCGCCGACCCGACCGAAGCCAGCCGACTGTTAGGCAAATGGGTATCCGTCAACGAATAACCCCAGGGTTGTCCCCTTATGGCTCAGACATTAGACCCCGATCTCAATCTCTCACTTGATGAGATGCCCGGCGTGAAGAAGGCCGCCGTCCTGTTGCTTGCGCTCGATCAGGAAGCCGCGTCGATGGTGCTCAGCAAGCTCAACCCCAAGGCGGTTGAGGAAGTGACCCGTGAGCTGGCGAGCATCAGTCAGGTCCCCCAGCGCACGCGCGACGCCATCTTGCATGAGTTCTACGACCTGGCGGTTGCGCAGAACTGGGCACGCGAGGGCGGGCTGGATTATGCACGCAGCCTGCTGATGAAAAGCCTGGACCCCAAGGATGCCGAGCGCATCATCGGGCAGATCAGTCAGCAGGTGCGCCGCACCCCGTTTGCGTTTCTTCAGAAGGCGGAATCGCAGAACCTTTTGACGTTTATCCAGGACGAGCACCCGCAGACGATCGCATTGATCGTCAGCCACCTGGCGCACCACAAGGCCTCGGAGATTCTTGGCGGGTTGCCCGGCCCGAAGCAGATCGAGGTCGTGAAGCGTGTCGCCAACATGGAACAGACCAACCCCGAGGTGATCGCCGAAGTCGAGCAGGGGCTGGAGGCACGGCTCGCGAACATGCTCAGCCAGAGCTTCGAGAAGATCGGCGGTGTCGAGACGGTCGCCGAGATGCTCAACCTCGTGGACCGGACCACGGAGAAGGGCATCATGGAAGGCCTGGAGGCCGAGGACCCGGACCTGGTCGAAGAAATCCGCCGGCTGATGTTCGTCTTCGAAGACATCAACCTGGTAGACGACAAGGGTATCCAGGCCGTCCTGAAGGAGATCGAGAACGACGAGCTGGCGATCGCGTTGAAGACGGCGAGCGAAGACCTCAAGCTCAAGATCTTCAAGAACATGTCCGAGCGTGCGGCGACGATGATCGGCGAAGACATGGAATACATGGGCCCGGTCCGCATGAGCGATGTCGAGTCCGCGCAGCAGCGCATCGTCGATGTCGTCCGCCGACTGGAGGACGCCGGCGAGATTATCATCACCGGGCGGGGCGGTGCCGGAGAAATGGTTGTTTAAGGGTCCCGTGCTAACGGCTAAGAGCTAACAGCTAAAGGCTAACTATGTCAGTCATCAAAGCTAACAACACGGTCGGTTTCGCCAAGGACGCGGTGGTGCTGGACCTTGGCGACCTTGGCCGGCAGGCGGCGCGTCTGCGTATGGTTGCCGAGGACAAGGCGGCCAGCATCGTGACCGAGGCGGAGCTCAAGGCCAAGGAGCTCATCGCCGGGGCGGAGCAGATCGGTCTTGAGCAGGGTAAGGCGGCGGGTTTTGAGAAGGGGCTCGCCGAGGGGCGTGAGCAGGGGCGAGAGGAAGCGCTCGCCGAGTTCCGCGAACAATTTGCGCAGTTGCACGCCGCCTGGTCCGACGTGGCGGAACAATGGGACGCTCAGACCAAGGGCATGGCCGTCGAGGCTCGGCAGGTCGTTGCGGAGTTTGCATTGAAGATGGGTGAACGGCTGGTGCATCGGGTGATCGAGGTCGATCCGTCTGTGGTGGTCGATCAGGTCGCCGGCGCGTTAGCCCTGGTGCTGCGTCCGCTGGATGTGTCGGTCCGGGTCAACCCGACCGACCTGGCGGTGATCTCCCAGGCGCTGCCGCAATTGCTCGAAGAGTTCGACCACCTTGAACATATCCATCTGGCGGAGGACGGCAACGTGTCCCCCGGCGGCTGCCTGGTGTCGTACGGACAGGGGCAGATCGATGCCACGATCGAGACTCAGATCCGGCGGGTCGTGGACCTGATCCTCCCAGCCGACGCCGGGGCCGATGTTGAGCCCACCGCCGCCCCGATGTTCGACAATCTGACCGAAGAGGCCATCCCGAACACGCCTGATCCCGAAGGGCTGCCGCCGCAGCAGGGGATCGACCCGCTAAGCGACCCGGGCTTTGATGTTGATCCGGAGCCAGGAGGCTGACCCACCCACCGTTTGGGGCGTCCGGGGCATCCGGAGTACACGCGGTGTCCGGGGGCGGAGGCAATGGGGCCGTTTTTTTTGGCACGTCGTTCGCAGGGTGAGGTTGTCTATGAGTCTTTTGACCGACCAGCTACGGATTTTGGATCACACAGCCCCGCTGGAATTGCGCGGTACCGTGTCAGAAGTGCGCGGTCTTGCGCTCCGGGTGGCCGATCTGCCCGCGCCGATCGGGGCGATGGTCGGCATCCGACAAAAAAACTCAGATATCAATACACTCGACGGCGAGGTCGTCGGGTTCGACCATGAACAGGCGATCGTCATGCCTCTGGGGCCGACCACAGGCGTCCGCCGGGGCGATCACGTCGTTGCGGAGCATTTTTCGCCGTTCGTCCGGGTCGGTGAGTCTTTATTAGGCCGAGTCCTTGACGGAATGGGCCGGCCGATGGACGGTCGGGGGCCGCTGAGCGACACGATCATCCGTCCGCTGACCCCGCCCACCGTTGATCCATTAGAACGGCCTTTGATTAATGAGCCGCTGGCGACGGGTGTCCGTGCGATAGACGCCCTGCATTCGATCGGCCGAGGCCAGCGTATCGGCGTCTTCGCCGCGCCCGGCGTGGGTAAATCGACACTTCTGGGCACCGTGGCCCGTCACACCGCCGCCGATGTCAGCGTCATCGCCCTGGTCGGCGAGCGTGGCCGTGAGGTACGCGACTTTATCGATAACAACCTTGGCCCGGAAGGCCTGGCACGCAGCGTCGTTGTCTGTGCCACCGGCGATCAGCCCGCGCTGCTGCGGATCCGTGCCGCTATCGTCGCCGCCGCCATCAGTGAATATTTCCGTGACACCGGGCTGGACGTGATGCTCATCATGGACTCGGTCACACGCTTCTGCCAGGCGCAGCGGCAGGTCGGCCTCGCCGCCGGCGAACCCCCGGCGACGAAGGGCTACCCGCCGAGCGTCTTCTCGATGTTGCCGACCCTGCTGGAGCGATCCGGCCGAACCGCCAAGGGGTCGATCACCGGGGTCTATTCCGTCCTGGTTGAGGGTGACGACATCAACGAGCCGATCTCCGACGCCTGCCGGGGCATCCTTGACGGGCACATCCAACTGTCGCGCGACCTGGCACAGAAGGGCCACTACCCCGCGATCGACGTGCTCTCGTCCATCAGCCGCGTGTCCAACGATGTGACCGGCCCGGACCAGCAATCCGCCAAACGCGAAGTCCTCAAACTCATCCACAGCTACCAGCAGGTGGAAGACCTCCTGAACATCGGCGCGTATGCCCCGGGGTCCAACCCCGACTTCGACCTGGCGATCGCCTGCAAGCCCGCGATCGACCGCCTGCTGCAGCAGGGACGCAACGAAGTCAAAGGCGCTGCCGAGTTCGACAACGTACGTTCGCAATTGTTGGCCCTGAACCAGCAGATACAGCTGTCCCAGCAGAAGATAAATCAACACAACCGTCAACCCGTGGCCCCCGCGCCGCGCTAAACACACCCCGGGCCCGGCGGAGCCAGGCCTAGAGAGAACCCGGTATGGCAAAATTCCAATTCAGGTTCCAGACCTTACTGGCGCACCACCGCAGGGAGGAAGACCAGCGGCAGCGCGCACTCGCTCGGCAACTACGCACACGCATGATCCTTCACGACCAGATCCGCGACATGCAGCACACGATCCGCGATTCTAAGCAGGCCATGGCCGACGGTCTGGTCGGTCAGGTGGACCTCACCCGCGTCGGCCAGTTCGCGCGGTACTCGGGCCACGCCGCGATGCGTGCCCGGCAGATCGTGCAGAAGCTCGCCGGCGTCGAGAAGCAGATCGAATCCGCCCGCGCCGAGTTGTTGGAAGCGACCAAGCAACGCAAGAGCCTGGAGCTGCTGCGCGACAAGCACGAGGCGCAGTGGCGTTACGAGCAAAACCGCCGAGAGACCAACGAACTCGATGAGCTGGCGACCACGCGATACGCCCGTGACCTGATGATCGGGGGCATCACTTGAAGCTGATCTGGAACGTGATTGTTGCGTTTATCATTTTCAACCTGCTGCTTGCGGCGGGGTATGTCGGCTGGATGTACAACTCGGGGTACATCGATGGCGAACGTATCGACAAGGTGCGGGAAGTGTTCAGCCTGACGCTGGCTGAGGAGGCTGCGGAGTTGGAAGAGGCCAGGCTTCTGGAAGAGCAGGCCAAGCAGGACCGCGATCAGCTCGCCCGGCTTGAGGCTACCGGGCAGGGGCCAACGACGCTCCGTGATGAATTGAATAAAGCCACCCGAGCCGATCAGACCGCGATCGAACGCATCAACCTTTTCAACCAGCAGAACGAAGCGCTGCGTGAAGAGATGGCCCGGTTCCAGGAAGACCATAACCGCCGTGTGGCTGAGCTTGAAGCCGAACGCGCCGCGTTTGAGAAGTGGATCAAGGACCGCGCCGAGCAGACCAAGGACGCCAACTTCCAGCAGGTCGTTGGGTTGTATGAAACGCAGGCCCCCAAGCAGACCAAGCAGGCTTTCCAGGCGTTGATGTCGCAGGGGCAGATCGATCAGGTGGTTGAGTACCTCGCCGCGATGAGTCCCCGGAAGGCGGGGAAAGTCCTTGCACAGTTCAAGACGCCTGAAGAAGTGCCTCAAGCCACGACCCTGCTTGAGAAACTCCGCCTCCGCGGGGAATACATTCCCGGCAATCAGCTTGCCTCCAGTGAGAACCAGCCATGAGCACATTGACCGTGTTTAATCAGACCGTCACCGACCTGCTGCCCGCTCGCAAGCCTGTCCCCGCCGCACGCCCCGAGTCGGTGGACAAGCCCGAGTTCGAACGCCAGCTCAAAGACGCCGGCGAACGGTACTCACGCCCCGAGCAGACGGTTGATAAGACGACGGATGTGCAGCCGGTCGATGACGCGCCGGCCCCCGAACAAACCACCTCCACGACCGAGACGGACACCAAGGTCGAGCCGAAGCAAGACGCCAACGAGCCGAAGACCGATCAGGGGGAGGCCGTCGAAACCACGGAAGATTCGGCGCCGACCCAGAGCACCTCGGAACCGGTCGCCGAGACAGAGGTCCCGACCGAGCAGCCCGTCGCGACGGATGCCGCCACGCAGGCCGCTGCCGCCACTGCGCAGGCACAGGCCTTGCTCGCCCAGCAGCAGTCGGTCGAACCATCCACCCAGAGCACGACGACTCAGACCGTTGTGACCGACCAGGCCGCTCAGGTTCAGCAGGGCGAGCAGACGCAACAAGTCGTCACGCAATCCACTCAGAGCACGCAGTCCACGACTCAAACGCCAAGCCAGCAGGCCGCCGAGGCCGCCGCGAATCAGTTGGCGGCCGGGCCGGTTCAGCCTCAGCCCCAGCAGCAGAAAGATGCGCAGCAGCTGGCTAACACCGATACTTCGACGCAGGATAAGCCTTCTGCGACGGCCGAGCGTATCGCTGTCGTGGCTGAAGCGCGTCAGCAGAGCGACGCGAAACAATCCGGCACCCAAGACACTGCTCAGCAGGATCAGGGCGCACTGAAAGCCAACAGCCAGGCGGTGCAGACCCAGGCCACGCAGAACCTCACCCCGACGGCTCAGACAACGGCCGCTAACATCAATGTCGCGGCCTCGGCGCCGGCACCGATCACAGGCGAGGCCCAGGTCACGTCTGCTAGTCCAACGGCTCAGGCCGCCCCCAGCACACAGACGCAGGACGCCAGCAACACACAGCTAAACACCGCACGCATCGCACGCGGCCTGCAGAACGCGGTGCAACAGAAGGGCGGAGCGGTCACGCTTCGTCTGACCCCCCCGGAGATGGGGATGGTCCGTATTCAGTTGCAGATGCAAAGCGGCACCGTGAATGCCCAGTTCCACGCGGAAACCGAATCAACCCGAACGCTGCTGAGTCAGCAGATGTCGCAGTTGCGCTCGTCACTGGAACAGCAGGGCCTGACCGTGGACCGCCTGGGTGTGCAGACGATGAACCAGACCTCGGGCTCGAACCTGCACAACGATTCGCAGTCCGACCGTGACGGCCAGCCCAACGATGGCCGAAGCCGTGGCGGGTTCACCCGACAGGGCGACAACCAGCAACAACGACAGAACCCGGACGAGCCGTCCTTGTTTGACCAGGAACTAACCACCGCAGCGTAAGCAGCTAGCGTGTCTCGGCCATTGATTGGCAACGAGTAATCAGGAGTATCAGACTATGTCAGCAGG
>CBDUNP010000032.1:0-15156 GCA_965368605.1 uncultured bacterium
GGCAAAGACAAAGCCGTCGGCGCTCTCATGGGCCAGATCATGAAGCTGAGTAAGGGCCAGGCCAACCCGAAACTGGTGACGCAGATGATTATCGGGAAGGTAAGAGGGTAGGAATACCGGTGTCGCAAGGTAGAATAAGCCTATGCGATCCGGTGGCACGTTCATCTTGTTACTGTTTCTAGTGCTGGCACGCCCTCAGGCAGTGCTTGCCTCTCATGGTTTCGGCTATCAGCGCGCAGACATGCTAAATCTCGAGCAAACTGTTTGGATGTATTACCACCACCACAGTGCATATCCTGTTACAGATAACACAAGCACCTGGTATCAGAAACTTACAGAAAAATATGGAGACATGAACATTCGCCAGGAGTCGCCTGACGGGCGGTATCCGTTGGACTTCTACGGCCACCCACTCTTGTTTGAGCCACCAGGCAAAGCCAACGGAAACTCAATCGTGATCCGTTCGGTTGGTCAAAACGGCATTGATGATGGTGGCGCGTTAGACGACTGGGATAGCCGATTCGGTCCAAATCTGGGCTACTGGTACAAAATGAACTGGCCCGCTGCATATCGACGGGCATGGATATGCGGCATATTGGGGCTTGTCGGCACAATTTTTATAATAATAAAAATCAAGCAGTCTACAGCACGTTATGTATATATTTTGTTCTGGCTTGGTGTGTTGGGTGGTGTGGTGATGCCCTTGGGTTTTGACACGGCTTATGGAAGACACTCTGCGAGCATAGACCCAAGCTGGATCGGTCTTGTATCTGGTTTGGGCGGCCTCTTAATCTGTTCCAGCATTATTGTTCTCGCAGTTTGTCCTATGTACACACACTGGCGCCGTAGATTGCTACGGGTTAGTGGTGTGGTTCCTTGTGAAAAATGTGATTACGATCTCCGTGGTACCATCGCCGCGAATATCGACCGTTGCCCGGAATGTGGCGAGTCGATCCCTGCGGATGCAGACAGAGACGTCGATCTTACTTAGACACCTTCACCATAATCTTCCCCGCCGCGGCGGAGCCGAGTGTGACCGGCTCGCGGTCGTGTGGCCGAACCGTGATGGCGTCGGCGGAGGGGGTGTGGGACTCGACGGTGAATTGCGTGCCCGGCGTCAGGCCGTGCTTGTCGACGAATTGGAGGAAGGCGGGCTCCTGGTCGCGGACGCGGGCGATCCGGGCTTTGGTGTTTGGCGGGCAGGCGTTCAGGGGGGTGAGTTTTTCTTTCTTTGGTGCGCCGGTGGAGGGGGGGATCGGGTCGCCGTGCGGGTCGGTGTCGGGATGGCCCAGCAGGGTGTCGATCTTCTCGAGCACCTTGTCTGAGATGGCGTGTTCCAACTCCTCCGCCTCTTCATGGACCTCGGACCAGTCCAGCCCGAGGGTCTGCACGAGAAACAATTCGATCAGCCGGTGTCGGCGGAGGACCTGCAGGGCGAGCTTGGTCCCGGCGCGGGTCAGGCGGACGCCGGCGCGGGGCTCGTAGTCGACCAGGCCGGAGTCTGAGAGGCTCTTGACCATGCTGGTGGCGGTGCCTGCGGTGACGCCGACGGCGACGGCGAGCCCGCCCATAGCGACCTGGCCGGAGGCGGAAACCGGGCCCCTCTCCAGCAGGTACAGGTGTTTCAGGTAGTCCTCAACGGTCCGGCTGGGCATGGTCGGCTCACGGGGGCGGCTTGACTTTGACTAATCAAAGTATACACTTGGGCATATGCAAGTCAAGGGCGGGGCGGTCCCGCCGGCGAACTTTGCATCTTTCCTTGCAGGCTTAGCTATGCTCAAGAACGCAAACACCACTCATCTTTGGACCCGTCGGCTCGCGGCGGTGGGCCTCTGTCTGCTTGTGGCCTTCCTGCCGGGGTGTGGCGATGACTCAGCCGGCGGCGATGGCACGGAGCGCCTTACCGTTGTCTGCACCACCACCATGATCGCCGACCTCGCCAGGAACCTTGTCGGCGATCATGCGCAGGTGATCGGCATCATGAAGACCGGGGAAGACCCGCATGTGTACGACGTCCGCCCGCGCGACGCCCAGATGATCGCGGATGCCGACGTTGTCTTGATGAACGGGCTGCACCTGGAGTCCACCCTCGAACACATCATCGAGAATAATGCCGAAGGCGCCGTGGTTGCCCACCTCGCCGTGGACGAACGCATCAAGACCCTCGGCAGCGAATCCACCGAAGGCGCGCCCGACCCACACTGCTGGTTCAACATTGATTACTTCAAGGTCTACGCCGAGCGCGCCCGGGACGCGTTGATTGAGGCGGACCCGGACAACGCGGAGGCCTACAGGCAACGTGCCGCGGACTATCTTGCCGAGCTGGACGTGCTACAGGCGTATGTGGTTGAGCAACTCAATACCATCCCGCGGGAACGGCGTGTCATCGTGACCAGCCACGACGCGTTTCAGTATTTCGGGGCGCGCTACGGCGTCGAGGTGCTGGCGGTCATCGGGATCAGCACGGAGCAGCAGCCTCGGCCGCAGGACATCGCGGCGCTGGAGGCGCAGGTCACGGAGCGTGGTGTCCGGGCGTTGTTTATCGAGACGTCTGTCAGCCGAACGCTGAACGATATCGTGACCAAGGTCGCCGACCGCAGCGGTGCAGCGGTGGGGGGCACGTTATATAGTGACTCACTTGGCGAGCCCGGCACGGCCGCGGGGACGTACCTGGGGATGGTCCGCCAGAACACGGATCTGATCGTCAAAGCATTGGCCCAGCCATGAGCACACTCACCCGACAACCCGAGGCCGACACGGCAACGCAGCCCGCACCGATCGAGGTGGTGAATGCGATGGTCGCCTACGAGGGCCGGCCGGTGCTGCGTTCGGTGACCTTTACGGCACCGCGCGGCAAGCTGATCGGGATCATCGGGCCCAACGGCGCGGGCAAGAGCACACTGCTTAAAGCCATCCTCGGCCTGATCCGGCTGGACAGCGGCAGCGTCAGTGTCTTCGGCCAGCCTCTGAACAAGGTGCGCAGCCGGGTGGCGTATGTCCCGCAGACCGAGGCGGTGGACTGGGATTTCCCGGTGACAGCGATGGACGTGGTCCTGATGGGCAGCTACGCGGGCCTGGGGTTGTTCGGCCGACCCGGCGCGAAAGAGCGGGCTCAGGCCAAGGCGGCGCTCGAAGAAGTCGGGATGTCCCGGTACGCCAGACGGCACATCCGCCGACTCTCCGGCGGGCAGCAGCAGCGCGTCTTCCTCGCGCGAGCACTCTGCCAGCAGGCGGACGTGCTTTTACTGGATGAGCCCTTCGCCGGCGTCGATGCCGCGACCGAGCAGACGATCTTTAAACTGATGGACCGGCTTACTGCTGAGGGTAGGACACTGCTGGTCGTGAATCACGACCTGTCGGTGCTGGATCGGTTTGACCTGTTGATGATGTTGAACCAGCAGATCATGGCGTTCGGCCCGACCGAAGACGTGGCGACGGATGACAACCTGCGCCTGACCTACGGCGGCCGGCTGTCGCTGCTGGACCGCGCGGACGACTCACTTAAACACGCCGGACCGGAGATGCGTGATGATTGAGTTGCTCGGACAGGTCGAGATGGATTTATCTCAGTGGCTGGTCCCCTTCACCGAGCGGTGGTGGCAGGAGACGGTCTGCAGCGCACTGGTCGGCGTCGCCTGCGGCGTGCTGGGGTGTTTTGTGGTGCTGCGTCGGATGGCGTTGATCGGCGATGCCCTGTCGCATGCGGTGCTCCCGGGCGTGGTGATCGCGTTCATGCTGACGCGCAGCTCCGGCGTCATCGGCCTTCTGCTGGGGGCGCTGCTGGCGGGCCTGGCGACCGCGGTGCTGGTGAACCTGGTCAGCCGGTTCAGCCGAACCAAGGAAGACTCCTCGATCGGCATCGTGTTCACGGCGCTGTTTGCGCTGGGCGTGGTCCTTATCAGTGCGCTGCCGCGCGGCGTGCATTTTGATCTGAAGTGTTTTCTTTTTGGCGACCCATTGGCAGTGGGGGTAGCCGACCTGTGGATGATGACGATCATCGCGCCGCTGGTCATCCTGATCATCGTGCTGCTGTACCACCCCCTGAAGATCTCGAGCTTCGATCCCGTGGTCGCTGCGGCGATGGGGCTGCCGGTGGCGCTGCTGCATTACCTCTTGATGGGGATGCTGTCGGCGACCGTCGTGGCCGGGCTGAAGACGACCGGGGTGATCCTTGTCGTTGCGATGGTGATCACGCCCGCGTCGGCGGCGTATCAGTTGACCAACCGGTTCTGGGTGATGCTGGTGTTGTCCGGGGTATTCGGCGCGCTGTCGGCGGCGCTGGGGATGTCAGTCGCTTTCGTGACCAACGCCCCGACCGGTCCGGCGATGGTGCTGGTCGCGGCGGGTTTGTTCACGCTGGCGGTGGTGTTCAGCCCGAGCCACGGGCTGGTCTTTGACCGCATCCGCCGGTGGAAGCTGAACCGGCACATCCAGTCGGAGGACGTGCTTAAGGCGGTCTATCGTTTGACCGAGTCGGGCACACGCCGAACGGTTCACTCGGTGGCGGAGGACGCCACGATGAATGTGTCCCGGGTGCGTTCGATGCTGGACCGGCTGCGCGGCCGGGGGCTGGTGATCGCGGACCCGAACCGGGTGGAGCTGACGCCAAAAGGCGAGGCCCGGGCGGAGCAGATGATCCGGTCGCACCGGTTGTGGGAGTCGTACCTTGTGGAGCGTGCGCAACTGGATGTCTCGTCCGTCCACGACGTTGCCGAGCGCCTGGAGCACGCCCACGGCCTGGCGGACGAGGTTGCCGACCATCTTGGGCACCCCGAGTTCGACCCGCAGGGCAAGCCGATCCCGCCGAAGCGTGGGGAAAAGCCGGCTGACGATCCGGCGGCCATTTAATAATAGTTATCCACCGGTCTTGTACAGTTTCTTTACCCGTTTTTATCATCCTGTGTGGAACCCGGCGGGGGTCTGGCCGTCCAAGGCTTGGGGCACTACGCCACGCACAGGAGATTACAGATGAAACGGATCGGACTGTTTTCGTTGGTTGTCGCAATGACCCTGCCGTTTGCGTCGGATACAGCCGAGGCGCGGGTGAAGCTGATTACCCTGCCGGTCAGGGAGCGTGTGGAGGTCCAGCTCGACCACGCACACGCGACGCTCGTTGAAGAAGAACGCATCGTCCCGCTGGTGGCCGGCACGAATCAGGTGGATTTTTCCTGGGCGAACACCAACATCGACCCGGGCACGATCGTGTTCCGTGTGATCGGGTTTGAGGGGATACCGGGGGTGGGCGGGCAACTGCCCGAGGTGAATGTCCTGAGCGTCAGCTACCCGCCGGGCGAGAGCGCCCTGGTCTGGGACGTGTCCAGCTCGCACTCGGGGCCGGTGCGTGTGCGCATCAGCTACCTGCTGGGCGGGTTGAGCAAGAGCTTCAACTACCGGGCGGTGGCAGAGCATGACGAGTCTTCCCTGACGCTTGCCCGGTATATCCGCGTGCAGAACTTCGCCAACGAGCAGTATCAGGACACGCAGATCCACGCCGGCCTCGGCGGGCAGTTCAGCAAGCCCATCGGGCTGAACGAGACCAAAGAGATCCTCATCGAGAAGACCCCCGGCATCCCGGTTGTCAAGACCTACACCTGCGACGTTAACCAGTTCGGCTATCTCGATGAGGCACAGAAGAAGCTGCGCGTCCCCATGCATTACGTCCTGACGAATAACGAGGCGCACGGCCTGGGGGGCGAGTCGCTGCCGGATGGCAAGGTGCGCATCTTCCAGAAAGACTCGGCCGGGACGACCGCCTTCACCGGCGAAGACTGGGGATCATTCACCCCCATCGACGACAAGATGAAGCTCTACCTGGGCACGGCTCAGGACGTTGTCGTCAAACGCACCATCGAGCGCCGCGACCGCGTGAAGGTCGGCGGGAACCTGTCGCACTACGACGTGGTCGTGAAGTACGAGATCGAAAACTTCAAGGACCAGCCCGTCGTTCTGGACGTGGCGGAACACATCAACAACCTCCGCGCCGAGGCCGGGCTGGGCTCGAACCAGCAGCCGGAGTGGGTCATCGGCGAGCAGACGACGTTTGAAGGCAAGCCCGACGCGGATGAGTCGAGCATGCACCGCGTGCTTTTCCATGCCGAGCTCCCGGCACGCACGGGGGACAAGGCGGAGAAGATCGTCCACAAGCTGCACATTCAATTCCGCAACCAGTTTTAAAGTGACATGGATGCACCATTGCCCGAAGCCCACGTTCTAAGAACGTGCGGCCACCCCCGGATTGCTACCCCCGACCTATAAACACCAACATCCTTTACCGGACCCGCGACAAGGATTTACGCCATGAAGCGCTTTCTGACTCTGATACTCGTTTTGACTTTCACACTGCCCGCATTCTCCGTGTCTGCGCGGAACATCGACCTGTCGACGGTCCCGCCGCGCGACACGGTGCAGCTGACGATCTACAACGCGGAGGACCTGACGCTGGTACGCGAGACGCGCGTGATCAGTTTCAAGCAGGGCAACAACCCCCTGCAGTTCTCCTGGGCGAACACGCTGATCGATCCGACCTCGGTGGAGCTTCGGTTCCTGACCAAGCCGGATCAGTTAACCGTCCTGGACACCACCTTCCCCCACGACAAGCCTCAGATGCTCTACTGGAACGTCGCCAGCGAGTTTTCCGGCGTCGCCACGGTCGAGATCACCTACTTCACCAGCGGGATCACCTGGTCGGCGGACTACACGGGTATTACCGACGCGGACGACAAGGCGATGCGCCTGGAGGGGTTTGTCACGGTGACGAACAACTCCGGCGAAGACTATGAAAACGCGCAGGTCCGCCTGGTCGTCGGGACGGTGAATCTCGTGGAGAAGATCGCGCAGCTTGCACAGCGCGGCCTGATGAGTGCCCCCAACGCCTCCGGTTTCGATGGCGGCATGGCTGGTGTGCGATTAGATAGAATGCGGCGGAACGTCGCACTTAAAAGCATGGTCGCCGAGGCCGACGCGATGTTCTTCGATCGCGCCGAGATGGTGGAGTCCAAACAGGTCATCAAGGAGGGCCTCAGCGAGTATTTTATCTTTACGATCGAAGGCACGGAAACCGTGCCTAACGGCTGGGCCAAGCGGATGCGTAGCTTTGATGCCGCCGACGCCCCGGTGAAGGTCCAGTACCGCTACCGGGCCGAGCAGTACGGCGACCAGCTCGTACGCATGATGCTGCTGACCAACAACGAAGAGTCCAGCCTCGGACAGAGCCCGCTGCCCGACGGCATCGTCCGCCTGTTCCGGCGGAACGACTCCGGGTCGCTGAGCTACCTGACGCAGCAGTCGATCAAGTACATCCCCATCGGCGACAAGATCGAGCTGAACCTGGGGCATGACCCCAACGTCGTTTTTGAGCAGTTGGAACTGCGTGTCTTCCGTGACAACATATGGGGCTCGATCAACGCCAGGCTCAAGCGCCGATTCGACGACCCAAACATCCGCATCGAAGACCACGGCCGGGTCGAGGGCTGGGACGAACACACCGTCTACGCCCAGCGCGTCCGCAACTACACCGGCAAGCCAATCGACCTGGAAATCCGTCGGGCCTTCAGCGGGGATGTGACCTTTGTCAGCCGGCTCGATGCGAAGCCGCACGACTTCAGGACGGTGCAGTTCTCCGCCAAGCTGGACGCGGCGGCGTCGCGCGACCTGGTTTACGAGGTGATCCAGCGGCACGGCAGCAACCAGAAGCAGAACCGTGTCGAGGTACAGGATGGCGAGCCCGCGGGCGTGCCCTGGATGTAATTGATTCGTCTGTGCCTGCACGACGCGGTTGCGGGATTCAATGCGATCAATCTCACGAGGCCCACGTTCTTAGAGCGTGGGCCTCTTTGTTATTGCACTAGCCGGATTATTATCAGCCCCACGCGCAATTCTCTGCGGCCAATCGCGACATTCGGGCGATTGGTATCTATATATATTCTCGCCACCCCTGCGCGTGCATCCCGTGGCGACTGAACGACGACCTCCCAAACACAAGCGGGCAACAGACATGGCGAAGAAGACCAGCAAGCGGACCCAGGCAAACTCGGACATCGGCGTATTCGGCCTGGGCGTGATGGGCCAGAACCTCATCCTCAACATCGCAGACCACGGCTACACCGTGTCCGCGCACTCCAAGGTCGCCGCGGAGGTCAACGGCTTCGCCAAACGGATCAAGCAGGACGCCGAGCCCTCCGCCGAGCGCGTGCTGGGGATCACCAACCTCAAGGATTTCGTGAAGTCCCTGAAACGGCCACGCAAAATCATCATCCTCGTCCCGGCGGGCAAGGTGACCGACCTGGTGATCGACAGCCTCGCGCCGCTCCTGCAAAAAGACGACATCATTATTGATTCGGGCAATGCACTGTGGACCGACACGATCCGTCGGGAGAACGACCTGGCGAAGAAGGGGCTGCACTTTGTCGGCAACGGGGTGTCCGGCGGGGAGACCGGGGCACGCTTCGGGCCTTCGCTGATGATGGGTGGGTCCAAGCACGCCTGGAAGTCGCTCCGCCCGATCTGGACGGCGATCGCGGCGAAGGTCGACCGCAAGACCGGCAAGCCATACGAGGACGCCACCCCAGGCAAGCCCGTGAAGGGCGGCGAGACCTGCACCGCGCACGTCGGCCCGGACGGCGCGGGCCACTACGTCAAGATGGTCCACAACGGCATCGAATACATCGACATGCAGCTGATCTGCGAGGCCTACATGCTCATGAAAACCGTCCTGGGCATGAAGCCCGACGAGATGAGCAAGGTCTTCACGCGCTGGAACAAGGGCGTGCTCGACAGCTTCCTGATCGAGATCACCGCCGACATCCTCCAGCAGCGCGACCCGGCGAACAAGAAACACTTCTTCGTCGACAAAGTCCTCGACACCGCCGGCCAGAAGGGCACGGGCAAGTGGACCGCGGTCAACGCGCTGGACATGGGCATCCCCGCCAACGCGATCGCCGAGGCGGTCTTCGCCCGGTGCCTCAGCGCGATCAAGGACGAACGTGTCGTCGCCAGCAAGAAACTCAAAGGCCCACGCAAACGCTACACCGGCTCTAAGCCCGCGCTGGTAAAGGCCATCCACGATGCGCTCTACTGCTCGAAGATCTGCGCCTACGCCCAGGGCTTCCAGCTCATGGCCGAGGCTCAGAACGAGTACAACTGGAAGCTGAACTTCGGCAAGATCGCCAAGATCTTCCGCGGCGGCTGCATCATCCGCGCCGGGTTCCTCCAGAAGATCACCAACGCCTACGACAAGAACCCCAAGCTGCAGAACCTGATGCTCGACCCGTACTTCAAGAAGGCCCTGCACGACAGCCAGAAGAACTGGCGCAAGGTCGCCGCCCTCGCCGCCGAGCACGGCGTCCCGACCCCGGCGTTCATGTCGGCACTTTCCTACTTCGACGGCTACCGCACCGCCGTGCTGCCGGCCAACCTGCTCCAGGCCCAACGCGACTACTTCGGCGCCCACACCTACGAACGCACCGACAAGAAACGCGGCCAGTTCTTCCACGTCGACTGGCCCGAACCCGGACGCCCGCAGTTGAAGAAGTAATCAGGCCCGATTTAGCATTTTGCCCCCCAAGCCCACGTCCACCGGACGTGGGCTTTTTTATGCGCGGGGCGTATGATGTGGCGGCATGTACGTTATCTCAGCACTATTTTTTATGATCCTGCTGCTCGTCGGTGCGATCGCGGTCTATGTTGCCTTCTTCGCGATGTGGGCACCCTTGATCTTCATCCTGAAGGTCAAGCGGAAGTGGCGAGCGACATTCATTGCCGCCCCGTTGGTGGGGTTACTCTACCTCGGCGGGGTTGCCGGATTGTTCTGGCACAGCACCCGGCCGGGCGAGGTCTATAAAAACACTTTTGGTGTTCACCCGTCTGCCGACGTTTCGGATCTCAAGTCACGTCTTTATTACTTTGCAGATACCGGCGAGGTATTTCTTCAGTTTAAGTGCAATAAGGCGACACTGGATTCATTGATCGCCTCGAAGGGCATGGCAATCGATCCGGCACCCAAATCTGTGTGGGACGAGACGCCGCAGTGGTGGTTGCCTGGGCTCGGGGCCGATTGGTCAGAGTGCTACAGCACAGAAAACAGCACGAAAGGGTTTGCGCAGGAAGAGGCTGTTTTGATTTATAACCCCAATACGAAACAGGCTAATTATTACTGGCGAGGGATTGACTGATCTCCCGGCAACCTCGAAGTTGAGGGAGGGGCGCGGGTGGGCCTGCCGTGTGCCGCCTACTCCGCCTTAATCTTGATGATCTTCTCCACCGATACCACGTGCCCGGTCACCGCTTCGGTGAGGGAGGCTTTGACGGTGACGCTGGTGATGGTCGGGTCGATCGAGTCGGGGAGTTCCAGCTCGATGGTGTAGTGGTAGCCCGTGAGATTCGCGCGGTAGGCGTCGTCGAAGTCGGCGGGCTCGTAGGTGCGTGCCGCGAGCAGGGCGGGGGGGGCGTCGTCCTGGAGCGCGACGGCCTGGACTTTCAACTGCCCGGCGACCGGCAGGAGTCGGCCCCGGTGGTCCAGCGGGGTCAGGTACAGGCGCACCAGGTCGTCGGCCCCGTCGTTATCGGTATCGACCGCGCGGCTGTAGGCGGTGAATTCGATCTTCGCCAGCACGGGGGGGGTGGCTTCTTTGATCGCGCGTTCGCCGGCAGTTCTCGCCCGAAGTGAACCGATTTCACCCTCACGCAGCTCTGCCTGCTTATTCAACTCTTCGATCTGCTGCTTGAGTTTAAGGTTCTCCTCGCGCAGCTTGTCGTTGTCGTTGATGAAGTTCTTGGGCCCGCAGCCGACCAGGGCCACCGCCAGCACGCACGCCATCGACACCGCCGCGCCGCGCCAGGTGGTGCGGCGTCCGGTCACGTCAGGCTGGAACCTATGGTGGGGTATCAACATCGTTTGAGTTTACGCGTCTTCCTTCTCGTGGTTATCCGAGATGGCGTCGGGGATGTGTTGCAGCACGCTGTCGACCACGCCGTAGGACACCGCCTCTTCGGCGCTGAGCCATTTGTCGCGCTCGCAGTCCTTGGCGATCGTGTCGGCGTCCTGCCCGGTGTGGTCCTTCATGATCTTGTAGAGGCGTTCACGGGTGCGGACCATCTCCTTGGCCTGGATGCCAAGGTCGGTGGCCTGGCCCTCGATGACGCCGCCCATCAGCGGCTGATGCAGCAGGACGCGGCTGTTAGGCAGGACGTGTCGCTTGCCCTCGGCCCCGGCCATGAGCAGGACCGCGCCCATCGAGGCCGCCATCCCGATGCAGTAGGTCGCGACCTTCGGCCGGATGAACTGCATGGTGTCGTAGATGCCCAGCCCCGCGGAGACAGACCCGCCCGGGCTGTTGATATAAAAGTGGATATCGCTCTTGGCGTCCTCGTTGGACAGGAACAGCAGCTGGGCGATGACCAGGTTGGCCGAGTCGTCGTTGACGCCGCCGCCCAGGAAGATGATCCGGTCCTTCAGCAGGCGGGAGTAGATGTCGTAGGCCCGCTCGCCTCGGCCGGTCTTTTCGATCACTGTGGGGACTAGATAAGACATTCGCGTCGCTTCCTTGCTTTCGAGGTCTGAAAATCGTGTCGGCAGGATTGTAGCCGGAGTCTGACAAAGGGCCAAAAAGCCGATTTCGCAGCTCGATCGCGGGGTGGGGGTCAGCGGTTGCTGCCACGCCGGGGCGTCGCCGTGTCTTTGGCCGGGTCGGCCGGTGATGGTTCGAGCGGTTCGGGCGTCTGGTCCTGCGGTTGGCCTTGCTGTTGTGATTGGGGGGAGACCCGCCACGTCCGGGGGAGGACGTCATCGACATCAAACTCAAACGGGAAGGGTTCGCTGTGTGTCCCGTTCGCATCCGTCAGGCCGGACCACCTCGGCGCGACGGCTGCGGGCAGGTTCAGGCCCCGGACCCCGTATTGGGCGACGCGCCTGGGGTCCCAGATGATCTGCCCGTCACGGTCGATGTAGGCAAAGCTGTTGCCGCACTTGACGCGCGCGACGCCCCGGAAAAATGGCAGGGCGTTTTCATACCTGGGGGAGATCACGATCCGCCCGGCCCGGTCTATATAGCCGAACAGCCCGTCCTGTTTAATCAGCCCGAGCTTGGCGGTCTTTACCTCACTGTCGTTCCCGAGTCCGTTTTTCTCGGGCGTATCAAAGTCCCAGGCCCCCTGAAAGCCCCACGCGACCCGCTCCCCGCGCTTGTCGATGTAGCCCCACGCTTCGCCGATACGCACGGCGGCGAGCCCGTTGGCGAAGTCACGCACCTCGTCATAGTCCGGCGCAATAGCAATCGCCTGGCGTTTATCCAGGAACCCCCACTTGCCGCGGGCCTTCACGGCGGCGAGGCTTTCGTGATAGCTCCTGAGTTCCTCGATGTCCCCCGCCTTGTCCAAGAACTGAAACTTGCCGGTCTTCGTGATCACGGCCCAGGCGCTGCGCTGCGCAGGCGGGAACTGGACCACGGCGTAGCCGTCGTGGAACGACCGGGCCTGGGCAAACTGGAACGGGATGCGGAGCTTGCCCGCGCTATCGACGTAGCCGCAGAGGTCGCCGTTGCGCACGGCGGCCATGTTGTCCGTCATGCGCAGCAGCTCGTCGTAGACGATCGGCCTGGCGGCGCGTGAGATGCCCGGCTTGATCAGCCGCTGTCGGCGTTGGTTGTTCTCCCATTCGTCGATCACCGTGAAG
Source organism: uncultured bacterium (assembly GCA_965368605.1). Classification (GTDB taxonomy): domain Bacteria; phylum Planctomycetota; class Phycisphaerae; order Phycisphaerales; family Phycisphaeraceae; genus JAJRRS01. Next base: position 12,668 of record CBDUNP010000032.1, read on the forward strand.
ATCCCGTAGGGCCGATCCCGCTTTACGTCGGGGTCGGCCACGTCCAGAACCTGGCTCTTCATGTTGCTCATTCGTCGGCTGACGGTTTCGTAGAAGGTCAGCTTGCCGAACCGGTCCCCGTTGGCGTACCGGGCGCGCAGCCAGTGCAGCTCGATGCGGTTCTCGGTGGTGTAGTGAACCGGGCCGTAGTAGTAATCGGTCCAGTCAAAGCGCGGCTCGACGACCACGTCGCCGCGGCGGTCGGCGTGCCCCCATCGGCCGTTGACCTCGATCGGCAGCAGCGCGAGGGGGTCGATGCGCCGGTCGGGCACGAACTCGACGGACTGGGGTTCGGGTGGGCCGAACACGGCGTCGTCCGTGTCGGCGGCTACATGTGTCGGGCTCAAGGATGACAGGATCAGGACGGTCAGGGCCAGGCTTGTGGTGCGCATGTTGAGAGGTCCCGGTTCATAGAAGAGCTTGCGGTGGAAAGGATGTGCCCCGTCCCGCACGACACGAGCCAGCGGGGCCCGTATCTTAAGCCCCGGCGCTGGCGGGTGCCATTACTTTTCGTGGAAAGGGGGCGGGTAACCAAGCTCAAGCTACATGGTTCACCCGTCTTCGCCCCAGAGCCAGGCGACCTGCTCCTGCGTCAGCGAGATGTCCAGGGCCGGGAGCGAGGTGACGGTCTCGTGGATACTGCGTGGCCCGATCAGGGCGAAGCTGGGGAACGGCTGGCAGAGCACATACGCCGCGGCAATATTAATCGGGCTTACTTCGAGCGTCTCCGCCAGCTCATACGCACGCTCCCGCCGTGCCCGGTTCGCTGGCCCGTCCCACACGCTGTAGTTATCCAGCCCCAGGCGCATCCGCAGGTCCTCCGGCAGAAAGTATCCCCGCGCCTGGCTGGACCACGCGAAGTTCGGCAGCCCCATCGCCAGCATCCGCTCGCGCGACGCCGTATCCGAAATATGCAGGCACCCGTCCCAGACAGGCTCCATCATCTCCGCGAGTGACAGGTTGTTGCTGATAACACCAAACCCCTGCTTGCCGTGCTGCTTAGCGTATGCATTCGCTTCCGCGATCCGGTCCAGCGACCAGTTGCTCCCGCCGAAGACCTGAATCCGCCCGGCATCGACGTGTTCATTCAGCACGTCGACAAACTCCCCGACGGGGACATCGGGGTTGTCCCGGTGCAGGATGTAGATCTCCGCGTGGTCGATCTGCATGCGCTCTTGCGACTCGATCAACTGCCGGGAGACCGCATCGGGGTAGCAGTCCGGCGTGTGTCCGCCCTTGCTGATGATGACCACGTCATCGCGGACGCCCCGGGCCTTCATCCACTGGCCGAGCAGTTTTTCCTGACGGCCGCCGTGGTAGAGGTACGCCGTATCAAACGCGTTGCCCCCACGCTCAAGCCAGTCGTCGAACAGCGCCGCCGCCTGCGCGTAGTTTCCCTGGTTGTCGCAGCCCATCACCATCTTGCTGATGTCTTTGTCGATCCCATCCACCCGGGCGTAGCGCATGTTCGCGTCAGCCCGGCGGGTGATCGGTTCCCCCGTCACGGTTGATGTGCCTTGCCCCTCGGGGGTTTCGTCGGGGTACACCACGCCCACTTCGCCACGCCAACGGTCCAGCGTCGCGATGTTCCCAAGCGTGTCGCCCCAACGCATCGCGGGGGCGCTGACCTGCTGCCGGCCTGCCGCGATCGCCTCGGCCACGGCGTCGGCCTCGTAGGAAAAGCTCGTCCGGTCGACGGGGATGTCGATCCGCTCGGTCTCGCCGTCCCGATGCACCTCGATCAGCCCCGGCTCGGCCACTTCGCGATTGTGGAGCCAGGGGTTAGGCACAACGATTCGCCCGTCGCTGCCGTAGATCACGACTTGATTATCCAGCCACGCCTGCGCGGAGCAGGCGACCTGTGCGACCAACCCGTTCTCAAACTTCAGCGTTGCCGCGGCGGTCCCGTCCACGCCGGTCTCGACCAGCGCGCCCCGTCCGACGACCGAGACCGGGTCGGCGTAACCTTCCCCGTTCATGGCCCCCGCGATCATCCGACACATCGACACGGGGTAACAGCCCACGTCCATGATCCCGCCGCCGCCCAGTTCTTTTTTATACAGCCGGCTGTCAGGATCGAACCCCGCCGCGAACCCAAACGTCGCGCTCACGTACCTGATCGAGCCGACCGCGTTCGAGCGGATCAACTCGAACAGCCTGCCCGTCTGTGGATGGCAGCGATACATGAACGCCTCCATAAAGAAGACGCCGTGTTCCCGCGCCGCCTCGAGCATCACCTCGGCCTGCGCCTGATTCAATGCGATCGGTTTCTCGCAGAGGATGTGCCTGCCCGCCCGCGCAGCGCGGACCGCCCAGCGCGGGTGCATCGGGTGGGGCGTTGCGATGTAGATGGCGTCTACATCGTCATCGGCGATCAGTTCGTCGTAGCTGCCATGCGTTTTAGGAATACCAAACGGCTGGGCGAAGGCATTGGCTTTGTCTAAAGATCG
>CBDUNP010000033.1:0-14990 GCA_965368605.1 uncultured bacterium
TCCGCACGCTACTGCACCAACCCCGAATGCCCCGCCCAGTTCCGCGAAAAACTCATCTGGTTCGTCGGCCGAAACCAGATGGACATCGACGGCCTGGGTGAGAAAGCCATCCACCAGCTCGCCGACGAGGGCCTGTTAAAAACCTTCGGCGACGTCTACAACCTCCACACCCAACGCGACAAACTCTTAGAGCTCGACCGCATGGGTGAGAAGAAAGTCGAGAACCTCTTAGCCGGGATCGAAGCCAGCAAATCACAGGGCCTCGCGCGCGTCCTCGCCGGGCTGGGCATCCGGCAGATCGGCTCGTCCTCCTCCGCCGCCCTCGCCCAGCACTTCGGCGACATCGACGCGCTCACCCACGCCGACCCCGACGCCATCGCCCAGGTCGAAGACATCGGCCCGATCACCGCCCAGTCCATCCACGACTTCCTGAACAGCCCCGCCGGCCAACACCTGATCACCGAACTCAAAGACGCCGGCGTCAAACTCTCCGAAGAAAAACTCGTCATCCCCACGGGTGACGCTTCCGATGGCAACTCAGGGGACAATCCTTTTGCCGGCAAAACCATCGTCATCACCGGCAGCTTCGAGGCCTTCGACCGCAACGAACTGAAGTCTCGGCTCACAAAACTCGGCGCCAAAGTCACCGGCAGCGTCTCCAAAAACACCGACCTGCTCCTCGCCGGCGAAAAAGCCGGAAGCAAACTCACCAAGGCCGAGCAACTGGGCGTCGAAGTCTGGGACGAAGCGAAGCTGGGACAATCCTTGGATTAAGAAGCCCCCGCCTCTCCAAGCACCTCTCCCTCACCCGGGAACACCATCACCGGCCCGCGGCGATCCAGCGCATCCAGCAACTGCCGTTTATGATTCTCAAATGTTAGCTCGTCCAGATGCGCCAGCACCCTCGACTTCGCCTGTCCACAGAAAACGGGGTTCTTGATTAATCGCTCAAGCACATCCATTTTATGGTTCTCAAAGGACAGCAATTCAAAGGTGATGTCAACCAGATAAGTCTGCGCCGCCGGCCCAAGATTCCGCCGACGCGCGATCCGCTTTAAATGGTCTGCCTGCTGATTGCTGAAGGACAGCGACCGGGCCGCCTCGATCTCTGCGATCGTGGCCTCGTCATCGATATAAATAACTTCGGTATCGCCCGGCACGTCACCCGGCGGATCAGCCACCACGATCACCGTCGTCCGACCGCACCCGGCAAGCATCACGACAACCCCTGCCAGCATCACAACCCCAAGACTCTTCCAGCTCTTCATGGCACATTCCCCTTGATAGATAGATTTAACCGAACACCCAGATCATATATGTAGGTGATAGACGCCGCCGCCCGCGTTCGGTTCCACCAGATCTCAATCCTGCCCGACCGATCCGCCCCCGCTATAATCCCCCCATGCTGATCCGACGAGCCACGGTAGCCGACGTGCCCGCGATGGGGCAGATCATCAACGACTGCGCGGAGTTTGGGCTGATGCTGCCCCGCTCGCTGGCGTCGCTGTATGAGAACGTGCGCGAGTTCCATGTCGCTGAAGATATGGGCCGGGTTGTCGGCGTGGGCGGGCTGAGTGTGGTCTGGGCGAATCTGGCGGAGGTCTGTGCCCTCGCGGTCGAGAAGGATCAGCGGGGCAAGGGGGTCGGCCGAAAGATCACCGAGGCCTGTATCGAAGAGGCCAGGACGCTTGGCATCCGGACGCTGATGACTTTGACCTACGAGAAGGCCTTCTTCGAGAAGCTGGGCTTCTCCGTGATCGATCGGCAGAAGCTGCCTTTGAAGGTCTGGAGCGAGTGCATCCGCTGCCCGAAGAACCAGGCCTGCGACGAGATCGCGATGACGCTGGTCCTGGAAGACGTCCCCGACCTGGGCGTGCCCAAGCCCGTCGCCCCCCCGCCGGACAAGTACATCGTCCCGACCATCCAGGCGATGAAGAACGGCCGACCCTCTCTGCCGGAAGACGATGATTAGATTTATGATTTGAGATTGATGATTGATGATTGCCAAACAAGCGGGTAAATCGCTGATCACTGCTAAACGCCCCCTGCCTTAAAATCATCAATCATAAATCCCAAATCATAAATCTCCCCCTCCCCAACTCGCCTCCCGGTTAGGGGCGTGTTACCCTGTCCCGCAGATGGCTGACGCCCTCGCCTGGCTCCCTGATCTGATCGGGTCCGCGCCCGTTGCTGCGCTGGCGGAGGCGTTGCGCGCGGATAACACGGTCCACGCCCACGGCAGCCGGGGTTCAAGCGCCACCCTTACCGCCGCCGCGCTCAGCCAGACCATAGCTAAACCCGTCGTGCTGGTCGTCGCCCACCTGGACGAGGCCTACGACGCGCTGGACGACCTGCAACTCTTCAATGACGCCGGCCGACCCATTGATGCCGTCAGGTTCGGCGCGTTGGAGGTCTTGCCCGGCGAGTCGAACGTCAGCCTGGAACTGCTCGCCGAGCGGCTGGCTGTGGTCGGCCGACTGGTGGAAAACGATACGCCAGACCTGATCGTCGCACCGATCCAGGCATTGATGCAGGCCGTACCCGAGCCCGGGGCGTTGCAGTCCTTCTCAAAAGTCATCCGCGCCGACGCCGACCTCCCCCCCGGCGAGCTGATGGACTGGCTGGTCGCCGCGGGCTACCAACGCCAGGACGTAATCGAACAGCCCGGCGATTTCGCCTCGCGCGGCGGCATCCTGGACATCTACCCCCCCGCCGGCTCGACCGCCAACGCCGACGGCGACGACCAGCCGCTTGGCCCGATCCGGCTGGACTACTTCGGCGACCAGGTCGAATCCATCCACCGGATCAACATCGACACGATGGGCTCCGCCGGGCAGATCAACTCCGCACGCATCATCGGCGCACGCACCGAGCAGATCCAGACCGACGACCGCACCGTCAACCTCATCGACCTGCTCCCGGACAACACCGTCTTCATGCTCCACGAGGTCATGGAGCTCTCCGAGCAGGCCCGCGGGTACTACGAACGCCTGACCAACGCGACCGGCGTCTACGCGCCGCGCACGATCTTCAGCAAGATCAACGACCGCCCGCACATCGAATGCAACCAGTACTCCACCGGCGCGATGAAGCAAGGCACCGTCGCCCTGCCGGTGACGCAACTGATGACCTTCGACGAGGAAGCCAAGGGCGCGATCAAACAGCTCGGCGAACTCGCGACCACCAAAGACCAGAACGTCGTCGTCCTCTGCCAGAAACCCGCCGAGCGCGAACGGCTCACCGAACTCATCAACGAGCACTGCCCCAACGCACTGAAGAAGCTCACCCTCGAAGTCGGCTACCTCCATCGCGGCTTCACATGGGAATCAGGCAAGAAGTCCCTGCACCTGATCCCCCACCACGAACTGTTCCACCGCTACCACGTCCGCCGACGCACGCAGCGCATCACCGGCGGGGCGCAGGCGGCCGACGCGTTCCTTGACCTGGGAGTCGGGGATTACGTCGTCCACGTCGACCACGGCATCGCGCAGTTCACCGGCATCAAGACCATGCGCCGCGGGGGCTTAAGTCAGGAATACCTCACTCTCTCCTTCGCGCAGAGCGCGGTGCTTCACGTCCCCGCCACGCAGATCGACCTGGTCCAGAAATACGTCGGCGGATTCGAGGGACGCCCGCCGTTGTCTACTTTAGGCGGCAAGAAGTGGAGCAAGCAGAAGCAGCAGGTCGCCGAGGCGGTCAAAGACCTCGCCGCCGAGTTGCTGCGCGTGCAGGCGGCGCGGCAGACCCAGCCGGGCGTGCGCTACCCCGCCGACACCGCCTGGCAGAACGAGTTCGAGGCCGAGTTCCCGTATGACGAGACCGAGGACCAGCTCGCCGCCATCGCCGCGATCAAGCAGGACATGAGCAACGACCAGCCGATGGACCGGCTGATCTGCGGCGACGTCGGGTTCGGCAAGACGGAGGTCGCCATCCGCGCCGCGTTCAAAGCTATCGAGTTCGGCAAACAGGTCGCGGTCCTGGTGCCCACCACCGTCCTCGCCGAGCAGCACGGCCGAACCTTCGCGCAACGCATGGCCGACTACCCCTTCAAGGTCGCCTCCATCTCACGATTCAAGACCGGCGCGGAACAGAAAAAACTCCTGGCCGACCTGGCGGAAGGCAAGATCGACATCGTCATCGGCACGCACCGCCTGCTCTCCAAGGATGTCACCTTCGCCGACCTTGGGCTGGTGATCGTCGATGAAGAACAACGCTTCGGCGTCGAACACAAAAACAAACTTCTGAGCTTCCGCCTGACCGCCGAGGTGCTGACGCTCACCGCGACCCCGATCCCGCGGACGCTACACATGTCGATGATCGGGCTGCGTGACATCAGTTCGCTGAGCACCGCGCCGGCCGACCGCCGGGCGATCGTCACCGAGGTCGTCCCCTACGACCGCAAGCGCGTCAAGCAGGCGATCATCCGCGAGCTGAACCGCGAGGGGCAGGTCTATTTCGTGCACAACCGTGTGCACAACATCCAGAGCGTCGCCGACGACATCCAGCAGCTCGTCCCCGACGCGAAGATCATCATCGGCCACGGCCAGATGCCCGCGCGCGAGCTTGAAAGAGTCATGCTCGCCTTCATGCGCCGCGAGGCCGACATCCTCGTCTCGACCACGATCATCGAGTCCGGCATCGACAACCCGACCGCCAACACGATGTTCATCAACCGCGCGGACCACTTCGGGCTGGCGGAGCTGCATCAGCTCCGTGGCCGGGTCGGGCGGTTCAAGCACCGCGCGTATTGTTACCTGCTGCTCCCGGAAGATCGGCCGTTAACCGAGATCGCCGCCCGCCGACTCAAGGCGATCGAGCAATACTCCATGCTCGGCGCGGGCTTCAAGATCGCGATGCGCGACCTGGAGATACGCGGCGCCGGCAACCTGCTGGGCGCGGAGCAGTCCGGCCATATCGCGGTCGTGGGCTACGAGATGTACTGCACGCTGCTGGAACACGCCGCCAAAAAACTCCGCCGTGAACCCGTCATCGAACCTGCCAAGACCCACCTGGAACTGCCCATCGCTGGCTCACTCCCTAAGCGCTACATCCCAAGCGACAAGCACCGCATGGAGGCCTACCGCCGGATCAGCCGGGCCTCGACGCTCGATGAACTCGACGAGGTCGTCCAGAGTATCCGCGACGCCTACGGCGACCCACCCAAGCAAGCCAAGATACTCATCGACCTCACCGAGGTCCGCGTCGCCGCCAGCACACTCGGCACCGACACGCTCAAACTCGAAGGCCCCGACCTGATCTTCACCACCCAGAACCCGCGCAAACTCGAAGCCCTCTTCGAGACCGCGCCCGGCCGGGTCAGCGTGATCGACGAAACCACCATGTACTACCGCCCGCCAAGCAACTACCTCACCCCCCCCGAAACGCTCTTAGCCGTCCTGCGAAAACTGCTCGTCCGCCCCGTGACACTGCAACCAGCCCCGGCAAGCTAAATTTGTCTTGTGCCTTCTTTATTCATCAATCACCAATCCGAAATCACCCATGCCCCTCCACCTGGTCCTCTACCACCCATCCATCCCGCAAAACACCGGCAACATCGCACGCACCACCGTCGGGTTCAACGCGCAGCTGCACCTGATCAAGCCTTACAAGTTCGAGATCACCGACCACGCGGTGCAGCGCGCAGGGCTGGACTACTGGCCCCACGTAAAGCTCACCGAACACGATCACGACGACGCCTTCCTGGATTGGCTCGGCGACCGCACACCCTGGCTGGTCACCAAGTTCGGCCAGACACGCTTCGACCAACCCGCCTACCAGCGCGACGACGTCCTGATCCTCGGCAACGAAAACACCGGCCTGCCCGACACGTGGATGAACCGCTGGCCTGACCGCCAGGTCAGCATCCCGATCCTCGGCAACATCCGCAGCTACAACCTAGCCAACGCCGCCGCCATCCTCCTGGCCCACGCGAGCCTCAAGGCCGGGGTGTTTGGGGATTAACCGCGAAGGCGCGAAGAGCGCGAAGATTAAACACAAAGAGAAGAGTGATCCGCAGATTACGCAGTTGACACAGATTAAGATTCATGCGGGGCCCCGTCTCGAATCTGCGTAATCTGCGTAATCTGTGGATACTTCTTTTCTTCTTCGCGCTCTTCGCGGTAAAAACAACCCTACATCCGCTTGCGGTTCATCATCCAGTCTTCCCGGGTGTCGATCGCGTCCTGGATGATGGCCGCGTCTTCATCGGTGAAGCAGCAGATAATGATGGTTTCGGGGAGCTTGTTTTTATCGAGGAAGCCGAGGATGTGTCCGAAAGCGATTTTCGCGGCGCGGTGTTTGGGGAAGCCGTACACCCCCGTCGAGATGTTGGGAAATGCGACACGCTTGCAGCCCGCCTCGCAAGCCAGCGCTAATGACTGGTGGTAACACGACGCCAGCAGCGTGTCTTCGAGTGTGTAGCCGAGCTTCTGTTTCTCGTCGCCGTGCCAGACCGGGCCGACGGTGTGGATGATGTGCTTGACGCCTTGCTTTTCCAGATCAAATGCCGGCGTCAGTTTCGCCAACCCGGTCGGGCAGCCGCCCAGCGTCTTGCAGTGTTCGAGCAACCCCGGCCCGGCCGCGCGGTGGATCGCGCCGTCGACCCCGCCGCCACCCAATAGCGATTCCTTTGCGGCGTTCACGATCGCGTCCACACGCAGCGTCGTGATATCGGCCACAACGACTTCGATGCGTTCCAGCGACTGCATGACTCGGGGGATAAATTGCGGCAGGTCCATCGCGATAACATCTCACATCAAATAGAAGAAACCGCGCTACCAGCCGTCCGTGCCTTTGAGGGCTAACGGCTTGCCCAACACCTCGTTCATAATAATCGCACGCCGAAGGTCGTTGCGTGTCAGTTTGCCCGCAACAATCGCGCCGGGCTCATCGAGCAACACCGGCTGTTCTATAGCCCGCTGGGCCTGCTGTGTCTTTCTTGGCTCTACCCGGCGTGACACGGGCTGTGCAGATTCAACCACAGGCACCGGATCATGTATCAGCTTCCCGCTCTGTCGGGCACGCGCCTGCGCCCGGCTGTGTGCCTGCGCTTGCTGCTGGCGTGCGGCCTGCTGCGCCTGCCGTTGGGCACGCTGCTGCGCTTGTGATTGTTGCTGCGCTCGCTGTCGACGCGCCCTCAGTTCCTTGGCCGCGGCTTCACGACGCCTTAGTTGCTCGGCCTGACGCTGCTCCAACACCCGGCGCTGCGCCTCGTTTGGAACCTGCCCACGCTGCGGCGACCCGCCCTGGGTCCGCTGTTCCTGCTGCGCCTTGGCCCGCGCCCGGGCGATCCGTTCCGCCATCGTCATGCCCCCGGCCCCACCACCGCCTGCCGCCCCCCCGGAAGCCCCGGACACCCCGGACGACCCACCGGACAGGTTCGCCTGCGCGCGCTGCTGCGACGCCGCCCGGAGCTCCTCGCGCCGCCGGGCCGCGACCTCTTCGAGGTCCTGCTGGCCCATGCGCTCGTCGATCTGCCGTTGCTTGTTCGCGCTCTTCTTGGCGTTGCTGATCCAGGACCCGACGACGGTAGCGCCCACAAAAATCAGCACGATGTAGTCGGTCCAGGCACCCAAGATCGGTGTGTATAGCATGGCTGACTCACTTCCTTAAACCAGATCGACACGAATCGTTCGACCGCAAAAGAACATCCCCCACGCCCTCATTCTATGTTACCCGCCGGGTCAACCCAAAACACGGGACGGTCGTGGATTTCTGTCCCCGTTTCGGGACGATCCGCACCCGCCAGCCCCCTAAGCGATTGCGGGGTATCCGGGGGCGACATCGGCGTGAACCGCACGCCATACACCTTCTCTAAAAGTTCCGGCTTCATCACCGCGTCCCACGCGCCCGCCGACTCAAGCCGACCCTCATCCATCAGCCAGACATCGTCCGCGTACCGCGCCGCCAGATTCACGTCATGCAGCACCACCAACACCGCGAGTCCATCCCCATCGCCCCCGCCCCGCGCCAGGTCCTTCAATAACCGCATCGTCTGATGCACGTGCCAGAGGTCCATCCCCGACGCCGGCTCATCCAGCAGCATCGCACGCCCCGTCCCCGCCGACTGCGCTACCGCCCTCGCCAGCAACACGCGCTGCTGCTGCCCGCCGGACAACTCGGCGAACACACGGCCGGCCACGTCAGATAAATCGCAGACCTCAAGCGCCCGCTGCACCTCGCCGTCGTGATCCCCCGCCTGCCCCATCGCGTACCGCCCCATCGCCACGACCTGCTCAACCGTGTACGCAAAACTCACCCCGCCCTGCTGCGGCACGTAGCTGATCAGCCCGGCCCGCTGCGTCGTCGGACAATCCGACACGCCCCGGCCACCCAGCCGCACCGAACCGCTGCCGGGCTCCAAATGCCCCAGCATCAACTTCAGCAGCGTCGATTTCCCCGCCGCGTTCGGCCCGATCAACGCACACACACGCCCGGGCCTTAACCCAACCGTTACAGACCGGATAACCGGCACAGCCGGATCATAGCCAAACGACACCCCTTTCAGATCAATCACCGCTGCGTCGTCAGCAAAACCCACCGCCCGCAGGGCAGCCCCCCCCGCCTTATTATCTGACTCATGTTCCGGCTTCATGTCCGACCTCTTCATGGTCCCAGTCCAGTTACACAGCCAAACGTATCGTACGTGACAAACGTGCAGACAAACCCTGACGATTGTGTCGATTCTACCTGTTTACCACTCAGGTCGGGGCCCAAGCTACCCGATAAATCCTACGATCCCCGCGCTCAAGGTATTTAATAAAAATGGTGCAGGAGAACTCACAACCCCAGCCAAGCGGCCCACCCCTGGAAGACACGGGGCAGGTCGAGCACCTGCTTAATGAGCTCGAGGAGCGCCTCGGCCAACTCAAGAACTGGCAGAAAGAAAGCGACCAGCAGATCGAACTGGTCCGCCAGCAGTCCCAGCAGGTCAAGACCCAGCAGGAGCAGGCCCAACAGCTCGCCGAGGAAAACGCTCAGCAGAAGCTGGCGTTGGAGGCGGCCCAGGCTGAACTCGAAGAACGTCAGCACCAGCTGGACGAGGCCCAGAAGCAGACCCACGAACTCAAAGAGCAGGCCGAGCAACGCCAGGCCGAGCTCGACCGCTCCTACGCCGAGCTCGAAGAGCAGAAAAAGCAGGCCGAGGCCAACGCCCAGTCGATTCAGGAAAAAGCCGACCAGGCCGCTGAGGAGCTTCGCAACGCGCAGGCGCTTCGGGAGCAGCTCGCCACACAGAAGCAGGAAATCGAAGAGCAACGCGCCGAGCTCGAGCGTGAAGCCGCTCGCACCGAGGAGCGTACGCAGGCCAACGTCAACCTAAGCCAGGAGCTCGACGCCCAGCACGCCAAGCTCGACCAGGCCGAGGCCGAAGTCCATGCCCGCCACGCCGAGGTCAAAGAACTTCAGGCCCAACTCGAACAACAGCAGCAAGAACTCAAGGCCAAGCAGGACCAGCTCACCGAGCAGAGTCAGCAGATCGCCGAGTCAGAAAACAAATCAAACGAGCAAGTCGAGCAGGCCCTGCGCGATCTGGAATCCGCGCGTGCCGAGCTTAAAACACTCACCGAGCGTGTCGAGCAGGCCGAGTCCGCCCGCCGCCAGCTCCAGGCCGAGCTCAATCAACGCGCCACCGAAGAGGCCGAACGCGGCGAACGCGCCCAGGACCTGGAACAAGCCCAACAGAAGCTCAAAGAAACGCAACAGCAGCTTAAAGACCAGCAGGCCAAACTCGCGGAAGACCAGAAAGCTCTGGACCAACAGCGCAGCGCGGTCAGCGAAGACCAGAAGAAGCTTGATCAGCAACGCGACGCGCTGAAGCAGGATCAGCAGAAGCTGGACACCCAGAAGGCCGAGTTCAACGACCAGAAGTCGATCCTCGAAGAGCTCCAGGCCGACCTGGAATCGCGCGAATCGGCGTTGAACGAACGCCTGAAGGACGCCGAGAAACTCTCCAAAGCTACCCAGGCCGCCGACACCGGCCTGACGCAGCGCATCAAGGAACTCGAGGCCCAACGCGACCAGGCCAAGGCTGAAAACCAGAAGCTGCTGGATCAGCACAACCAAACCAAAGCCGAGCACGAAAAGCTCCAGGCCCAGCAGAGCCAGGCCAAGGTCGAATACGACAAGCTCCAGGCCCAGCACACAACCCTGGCCGAGGAGCACCAGAGCCTTCAGGCAAGGCTCGAAGACCTCAAGACCCAGAACACCGACCTGAGCCCGCAGAAGGCCGAGCTTGACCAGCGCGAAGCCGAGCTCAAAGAAAAGCTCGCCACCTTCCAGCAGACACTCAAGCAGGGCAAGGATCAGCTCGTCACCGAACGCGAGAAGATCAAGCAGAAAGAACAAGAGCTGGCCAGCCAGGCCGAAGAGCTCGAGCGTGAGAAGACCAAGCTCGCCGGCCGGGAAGAATCCATCCGGGAAGCCAACGACAAGATCGCCCGCCGACGCGCCAAGCTCGTCAAGGCCAAAGAGTCGCTCCAGAAGCGCACCCACGACATCCAGGAAGAAGAGAAGCGCATCGCATCCAGCGGCGCTCAGTACGCCGGGCTGAACAAAGAACGCCAGATGCTCGTTGAGGTCAAGAAGTTCCTGGAAGTCTCCGAGTCCGAGATGATCCGTCGGTGGTCTACCAACAAAGCCACCTCCCTGATCATCGGCGCGGTGATCGCGCTGATCCTGATGGCGGGCTTCAGCTACGCGATCGGCAAGCAGATCTCCGAGCCGACCTGGCAGGCGGACATGGCTTTCCAGATCACCATCCCCGAAGGTGAAGACGCGCCCAGCATCGCACAGTGGGCCGGCACCACCCGCCAGCTTGTCCTCGGCGAACCGGTCCTCAAAGAAACTCTCGTCCAGCTCGAGCAGCGCGGCATCCGCCTGTTCAGTTCACCCGCCGCGTTATCCGAACACCTGGCAACCAGCCTCACAACCACCGGCAAGCCCGGCAACATCGAGCTGACCTATATCTCGACCAATAAAGAAAACCTCGTGCCCATGCTCGAGGCGCTGAGCCGGGGCATCGTCGGGTATCAGCTCGCACAAGACCGGCTGAACAATCGCAAAGACACGATCTCCGTCAAGCGCCCCGCCAAACGCCAGATGGACCCCGTCGGCGACGACAGCATGAAGGTCGCTGGCGCCACCTTCACCATCATCCTGGCGGTCACACTACTCGCCTGGGTCGCCATGCGGGTCTGGCTGCGACGCACTCAGAAGATCTTCGGCATCGAGAACGCCTCCGACCTGGAGATGCTCGAGTCACCCTCCGGCTGGTCCTCTCAGGGCGACACCCTGGGCAAATAGCCCCCTGCCTGCCGCAGCACCCGACGCTCCGCAGCACCTGCCCGCGGCTTCCCCACAGATCATCCACCGAAAACCGGCGATATCATCGTCGGCCAGCATCAGTCTGCAGCCAGCCCGCGATCGGATTGCCCCGCCCTGACCCATACGGGGCATTATTCACATAAATAACTGAAAACAAAAGGACAATACCCCTTTTCCCCCGGCATACCGTCCACCTCCCGCTCCCACGAACCCTGTTCACGCCATCGGATCCGGCCCGCCGTTCCCCGCCGGATTTCCCCCCTTCCTGAGTTGACAGCCACACCCAACTAACTACACTGGTCGATTCGATTATCCAATAGACCATAGACGGACATAAACCGATGAATCGGCAGACTTTCCACGCTAAAAACGGCGAAGTAACTCAGGCCTGGCACCACGTCGACGCTACCGATCAGGTGCTCGGACGTATGGCCACCAAGATCGCGGTCATCCTCATGGGCAAGAACAAGCCCGAGTACACCCCGCATCACGACGTGGGCGACTTTGTAGTCGTGACCAACGCCGAGAAAATCACGCTGACCGGCAACAAGCTCGATCAGAAACTCTACCGCACGTTCTCCGGCCACCCAAGCGGCCAGAAGACCAAGACGTACCGGCAGATGATCGATCAGAAGCCCGAGCTGCTCATCGAAACCGCGGTCCGCAAGATGCTTCCTAAAAACAAGCTCGCATCCGCGATGCTCAAGAAGCTCAAGGTCTACGCCGGCCCGGACCACCCGCACTCGGCTCAGGACCCCCAGCCGCTGGAACTCCAGTCCGCCTGAGATAACGCAAGCACACGATTTCCCCTTTATTCATAGGGGAAAATGACGATCGAACCGTATCACTGATACCTACCGAGACGCACACAACGATGCCTGAAATCGAAACCCCCGTTGAAGTTGCCGAAACCCCCGCCGCCGAAGCCGTCGAGCAGGTCCGCCCATTGGGTGAACCCGCCAAGCCCGACAAGGGCGGATTCGTCTGGGGCACCGGCCGTCGTAAGTCCTCCGTCGCTCGCGTCCGGGTCAAGCCCGGCGATGGCAAGTTCCTCGTGAACAAGCGCGACGTCAACGAGTACTTCTCCGAGCTGCAGCACAAAGACGCCTGCAACAGGCCATTGAAAGTCACCGATACACTCGGCAAACTCGATGTCCACGTCAACGTCCACGGCGGCGGCATCACCGGCCAGGCCGAAGCCATCCTGCTGGGCGTCGCCCGGGCACTGAAAGGCTACGACCCGACCCTGGAAGCCACCCTCCGCGGCAACAACCTGCTGACCCGCGACCCCCGCGAAGTCGAGCGGAAGAAGCCCGGCCAGCCCGGCGCCCGCCGTCGCTTCCAGTTCTCCAAACGCTAATTTCCCGATCAATCCCCGATCCCGTCAGGTTTTTTTGGCGGGATTTTTTTCTGCCTGGATTAAAACAATTGTTTGAATTGTTGGTGATCATGTCGTAGACTTCACCCACACCCAAAGGAGCCCCGCCATGGCCGTCACAACCGCCCCGAATCGCCAAAAACTCAGCTTCCAGACCCTTGACGACATCGCCCGCTTTGTCGAGCCGCTGCCCGCATCAGGGGCCGGGAGCTCGGGCAACTGGACCGCGGCCCAGAATATCGAGCACGTGGCCCTGTTCATCGACACGTCGATCGACGGGTTCACATTCACGGTCCCCGCCCCGATCCGTTTCGCGGCCCGGATGTTGCGTGGCCGGTTCCTCAAGAAAGGCTTCAAGCCCGGGATCAAGCCGCCCGCCAAAGCGGCCGTTCATTTTGCCCCCCGCCCCGATATCACCATGCAGGAAGCCGTCGACCATCTGATCCGCTCCATCGAACGCGCCAAGGCAAACAAGATGACCGCCGTCAGCCCGCTGTTCGGCGCGATGGATCATGAGCAATGGACGCAGATGCACTGCCGACACGCCGAGCTGCACTTCAGCTTCATCCAACCTGAACAGGCATGACCGATGAGTAAACCCCCCCGCAGAAAACTACGATTCAACACACTCGACGAAGCCCTTGCCGACGCGCGTTGCCTTGCCGACTCCAACATCAAGGCCCACGGCCAATGGACACCCGGCCAGGTCGTCGGGCACGTCGCCCGCGCGATCAACGGCTCGATCGACGGCGTCGCCTTCCGCGCCCCGCTGCCTCTGCGCATCGTTGGCCGAGTCATCCGGAACATCCCACTGAACAAGGGCCTGCCCACCGGCGTGAAGATCCCCGCCCACGCCCGCGCCAAAGCGATCCCCGAACCCGACCTGCCGATCGAGCAAGCGGTCCAACAACTCGCCGACGCCATCGAACGCACACGCCACGAAACCATGAGCCAGTCCCACCCCGTCTTCGGCCGGCTCAGCCACGAACAATGGCGACTCTTCCACTGCCGACACGCCGAAAACCATTTTAGCTATCTCGAACCCATCAATATCTGACTTACCCTCAGCCCCCGGCTCTGCCGGGGGGTCGGCCACTGTAATTCCACACACACCCACCGCCCGACCAATCGTCCGTATACTTTCACACCCCCATGACACAGGACACCCACCGACGCCTGCTCGACGCCGCCGCCACCCTCTTCGCCCGGCACGGCTACCGCAAGACCACCGTGCGTGCGATCTGCGACGCCGCGGACGCCAACATCTCCGCGGTGAAGTACCACTTCGGCAACAAGGAGGAGCTCTACAACGCCACCTTCGACCACGCACGCGCCCGCTCCAACGAGACCAACCCCTACGTCCTCATGGATAAGGACCGAAACTTCCACGCGGACGAACCCCCCGAGCGTCGGCTGTACCTCTTTATCCGCACCATGCTCGAACACCAGTTCCGCAACGGCCAACCCACCGAACTCACGCAACTGATGTCCCACGAGATGATGCACCCGACCTCCGCACTCGACCGCCTGATCGAGGTCTCGATCAAGCGCGTCTACGCCGGGCTTACCCAGATCATCAAAGACCTCGCCCCCAAGGACACAACCGACAACCAGGCCCGGATGCTCGCGATGAGCGTCAGCGCCCAGTGCCACTTCCAGCACCTGGCGCTACCCATGATCCAGCGCCTGCGCCCCGACCAGCGATTCACCCCCGATGCGCTCGATGAGTTAGCCGAACACATCCACCGGTTCACCCTCGCGGCGATCCGTGACAGCAACCAAGCGTAACGCGACCCACGCCGCTTACCGCTCGCGTTGCGTAGCAACGCGGCTGTTAACAGGAAATCATCTTGCCCCCGTTTAGTGGTCGATCTCGGATCACCGTATCTACCCGCAGCCACACACTCTATCGCAACAGGTATGTCAGCCCCACCATCGCTATCAACATCAGCACCGCCGAGCTGCAGCCCGCCGAGCTTGTCGCCTGCTCGAGCGGCTCCCACGCCGCGGCTTCTTTGTAAGCCCCATCACCGCCGGCGAACGATTCGAACGCCGCGATCACGTCTTCCGCAGACAGCGACTCGCCCTTGACGACAAAATGCTCATCCGTCTGTGAATCGCGATACTCCAGGACCAACCCGCCGGTCCCCCCGGCGACCTGCATGAACGACAGGTCGTCCAGCGTCAGGATCGCAAAGTTTGTCTTCAGGTCGGCGACCGCGTTCACCGCCTCGGCGATGGTGTAGTCGTCGATCGAGTCGTAGTCACGCTCCGCGGTTTCAAGACGCAT
>CBDUNP010000034.1:0-14762 GCA_965368605.1 uncultured bacterium
GTGGGAGACACATAGAACGAGAAGTGCCTGAAGCAGTGTGGCTGTCCGCGCGCACCGATCGCGCGGTGATGGTTGGGTGTGCATCACCTTCCTCCAGGGTAATACGAGCTGTATGTGTCCCCGATGAACAGATAGGGTCCGGAAGGCACTATCTACAATTGATTACACGTTCACAGCTCGATGTTTTAGTCGCGCGTTTGATCAAGAAGCGTGCTTACGCATTTCTCGTTCGTGCGTAGTACATGCGGACCGCGTCGGTCGACTCAATACTCTAAGTTGAATAGTAAGACGTAAATGCGAATGCACAATGGGTCAATGTGGACGCATCTGATGTGACGTATTCGATTTGATGCCGTGGTTTGGTGTAATCAAATACGATGGTGTGACGTGTCGCGGTTGAGGTGGACGCACATGACCAGCAGGACCATCTCGGTGCGGTCGTGGACGTTGAGCTTTGCGTATAGGCGTTGGAGGTGTGCCCGGACGGTAGAAATGGCGATGTCCAGCTCGGTGGCGATCTGCTTGTCGCTGTGGCCGCGGAACAGCTGTTCGATCATCTGTTGCTGGCGCGGCGAAAGCCCCATGCGGTCGTGGATGGCTTCCCATTGTGATCTTGTAAAAAGACTGTCCCCGAAATCTTCCATTTAGAGCCCCGTGAAAGGAAGTACTAGCGTTAGGTTAGTTATTCTGATGCATTCAGAGTAATGCATTCAATGTGACAACTCAATGGGATCAAATTGATGCATTAAAATTAACTATAAATACTATATAAAATATAGCTGCCTTGATCGGGCTTAAGAGGCCTTGCGAGGGGATGTGTAGCGGGGGGTTAGCTGGCGTTGTTGTTTCGGCCTTCGATGCTTTCGATGTCGCGGATGTAGGCCTCGGTGCGGTCGAGTTCGCGCTTGAGGTGGCGGACGCGCAGGAGGGATTTTACGCGGGTGATCAGTTCGAGTTTGTTGACGGGCTTGGTGACGAAATCGTCGGTGCCGGACTCGACGCCGCGTTCGATGTCGCCCAGCTCGTTCAGCGCGGTGACCATCATGATCGGGATGGTGCGCGTGTTGGGGTCGTCCTTGAGTTTTCGGCAGACGTCGAAGCCTGACATGCGCGGCATCATCACGTCCAGCAGGATCAGGTCGGGCGTGGGTTTGTCAGGGTCTTCGACGATCTCGATCGCGTCCATGCCGTCGAAGGCGGTGAGGACTTTGCAGGGCAGGTCGTCCAGGTAGGCCTGGATCAGTTCGACGTTCTGCTGGTTGTCATCGACGACGAGGATGACCGACTCGCTGAGGTCGAAGTCTTCGTCCGCCCCGGCCCCGGAAGTCTGGGTTTGCGAGGGCGCGTTGATGGGGGCGGACCCGGGGGCGGGCTGGGTATGGTCTTGATCTGATGCGTTCATCGTGTCGTGTCCTGAGTGATTCGGCTGAGTCGTTGGTTGAGCCGAAGCAGCGCGGGGTCGCGTGTGTGTTGTAGTCGTTCTTGCAGTGCGAGCAGGTCGGCGGGTTCGTCCACGTCGTGCCAGGGGGCAAGGTCACGGAGGTCAAGGCCGGCGTCTTGGGCGGCCTGATGTGTCTGATGGTACACGGCGGGGGTGCCCCAGTCGATATTTGTAAGGAGCGGCGGGGGGAGTTGCCGGGCGGCGAGGCAGTAGTATCCGCCATCGCTGACCGGGCCGATCAAGGCGTCGGCAGAGGCGAGGTGGCCCCAGAGGGAGCCGAGGGTTTCGGTGGGGATATCGGGGCTGTCTACGCCGAAAAACACGGCGGGGCCTTGGTTTATGGATTTCCAGACGTGCGTGATCCGGTCGCCCAGGTCGCCGGTGCCCTGGTCGATGACGCGGAAGGCGGGCGGCAGCTCGTATGCGAGGAAGGGGTCATCGGGCGGGTCGGTGGGGGCGGTGTGGCCGTCCAGGGCGAGGTAGTGCCGGCCGGGCAGGTGGGAGGCGAGGCGGGCCAGGACACAGTCGAGCATGGCGGCGTGGGCCCGGGCGGCCTGGTGGGGGGACAGGCTGGGGGTCAGTCGGGTCTTGACCCGGCCGGGGACCGGGCGCTTGGCCATGACGACGATGGCGGGGGTGTTCCCGGGTTCAGGGTTTGATGTTGTGTCTTTATTCATTTCGTTTAAAGCACTTACCGGTTTTGCGTCACGGGTCGGATTTGCTATTGGCCTCTGATAAGCGTAGAATAGACGATCCGATATTTCGGGGCTCATGGCCTTTTTAGGATGCACTGAAGCCACGGCTGGTGAGCCGGGGCGTATGCCTGAATCAGCCGGAAACGCCGTTTTTAGAGATTTCGGGGTGTTTTTGATGGGGGGGTTTATCCGGCCGGGGATTCATGGGTTGGTCACGGATGGGCCGAAGAATTATCGGAATCGCTCCCTCGGGATGACCGGGAACCTGGGTGAAGCAATGCCCGTAGGGTGTTAGAGATCTGGTTAGAGGAGCTCGAAGAGATTGACTGCTATGACAACGACTGCTTACGAAGTAAATAGCCCGTGGGAAGACCGCTGGGCGATGCCCGAACTGGAGCAACTGCTCAGCCCGATCGAGGAGCAGCGGCGCAAGGTCGTGGATATCCTGATCAAAGAGATTTCCGCGTACCCGGGCGTGCATCAGACGCTGATCTGGCACGGGTCGGCGTGGAAGTGGACGCTTCAGTTCTCGCTGTATGGTGAAGATGGGAAGCTGATCGATACGCTGGCTTATCTTGTGCCGAACCCGGAGTCGCCGGTGCTGTGCGTGCCGTTGAAGCCCGAGACGGTCGAGAAGCTGCCCTTGAAACGGCTGAACCGCTACATCCGTGACGGGATCCGCGTCGCCAAGCGCGCGGTCGAGATCTACTGGGCGGTGTGGAACCCGACCGCGGTGACCGAGACCGAACACCTGATGGACCTGATCAAACGTCGGCACAAGATTATGCTGGCGGCGTATGCGGAGAAGAACGCGTAGGTTCAACAGGTATTCAATTAAATAATTTATAGAAGCCCACGGCAAACATGTCGTGGGTTTTTTCTTGCGCGGGGGGGTGATGAGGTTTGCGGGCTTAGAGCGATTTGCATCATGGTTGTCCGTCATTCACGCGCAGGCGGGAATCCGGCTTGGCCTTTACCTGGCCCCCGCCTGCTCGGGGATGGCGGGAAACGGCGCGGTCAGTCAGGATGCAATGTGCGATAAGTAATCCCCCAACCTGCGCTGGCGGGGTGGGGGGTGTGTGCGTTTAAGCTCGTGTAGAAGGGGTGTTGCGAAAAAATATTTAGAAAGTCATTGACCTTTGGCTTTGCTAACCGATAATTAGATTGTCGGCTGAGTTAACTGTCCGAGGCGTTGGGAAACCCAGCGGGTCTGGCAGCAAAACGAGGCGGACCGAGCATCGGTGTGCAGGCCTCTGCCGCCGATGAGCGTGGTGCCCCGGTAAGACGTTACGGGGCGGGAAAACTCCGGCGGCTGTGCAGGGCGCAGTGACTTGTTTGGCTGCGACCCCGAGACGGTGACGGCTGGAACAGTGCTTTCTCAGAATGGAGGTGATCCTTGGATAATGAATTTTGTACGAGCGTCCGGAGTGGGCTGCGTTAGGCAGCTCGACGGGGCTGAACCGCAGCTCCCACGCCGGACCGACAAGCTACGCCCGCCCCGATGCGTCGGGGCGGGTTTTTTAATGCGCGTTATTGTGTGAGTGTCACAAATTAACTGCTACACTCGTTTGATGCCTGGCGAAGAACACAACGCTCTGCTTGCACTGACGCTGACCGAGGGGTTTGGGCAAGCGACGATCCAGCGGTGCATCGAGAAGTTCGGCAGCGCGGCGGCGACACTCGACGCGCCGGCGCACCATTTCGCAGAGATCGAGCGAGTGGGGGCGACCAAAGCGCGACGGCTGCGACGTGCGTTGGATGAGACGCTCGAGGGGGAACTGCTGGCACAAGAGCACGAACTGATTGCGCGGTACGGCGTTGAGTTGATTGGTTATGGGCATGAGGCGTACCCGAGGTTGTTAAAGCACATTCCTGATCCGCCGATGCTGCTGTGGGTGCGCGGGGCGATGGTTCAGGAGGATGCGCTTGGGTTAGGCATTGTGGGTTCGCGGAAGTGTTCTCAGTACGGGCGGGAGCAGGCGGACCGGTTCGCGAGTCTTTGCGCGCAGAGCGGGCTATGCATCATCAGCGGTGGGGCACGGGGGATCGATGCCTCGGCGCACCGGGCGGCGATACGCAGCGGCGGTCGGACGATCGCGGTGATCGGGTCGGGGTTGGCTAAGCCTTACCCGAACGACCATGCGGAGTTGTTTGACGCGATCGCCGAGGAGGGTGCGGGGCGGGGTGCGGTGGTCAGTGAGTTCCCGATGAACACGCCGCCGAACGCGCAGAACTTCCCGAGGCGGAACCGGATTATCTCGGGGCTGTCGCTGGGTGTATTGGTCGTCGAGGCCGCGATGCGCAGCGGCGCGCTGATCACGGCGAGGCTGGCGGTTGAGGAGCATCACCGCGAGCTGATGGCGATCCCCGGCCGGGTCGATGCGCCGTCGTCGGCGGGCTGCCACAAGATCATCCGAGAGGGCTGGGCGACGCTGGTGACCAACCCGGCGGACGTGCTGGATGCGCTGGGCGAGGCCGGGCAGATGCTTAAGGTCGGGATGATGGGGCGGGATGAGCCGGAGGAGACGCAAGCGGGTGGGGCGGTCGGGTTGACCCAGGTGCAGCAGAAGCTGATGGATGCGATGGACGGGGCCTGTTCGCTTGATCAGCTGGTGGCGTGGACGGGGCTGCCGATCCACCAGGTGCAGGCGGAGCTGACGATGCTGGAGATCCGCGGTGCGGTGCGGCGTAAGGGCGGGTTGTTTGAGCGGAAGCAGGGGTGAGGGGGCGAGGTGGCGATGGGCGAGCAAGCTCACCCGCTAAACGGATGGGGCCTATGTCGCAGGTGGGGGCGATATGGCGAGTAGGGGTGTGCGTTAAACGGGATGGCGGGTTTGCTACAATGTGTTGCTCGGCTGTGTCGTGGTGGCGTGGCCTGATATGCAGATGGAAGGCTCACCATGCTCCCGGTTTATGATCTGAAAACGGATGAAGGCAACGCGGGGCTGAAGGCCTGCCTGGAACGCCTACGCGCGACAACGAGCGCGGGCGGTGACGTCGCGAATACCGTGGCAGACATCCTTGCCGACGTTCGCGGGCATGGTGATGCGGCGTTGACACGGTATGTTCAGAAGTTCAGCGATCCTTCGTTCACGCAGGACCGCCTGCGTGTGTCGGCTGACGAGTTGGCGGGCGCAGCGGGCCGGGTCGATGCGGCCTTATTGGATGCGATCAAGACGGCGATCGCGCAGGTGCGTGAGTATCAGCAGCACGTGATGCCCGGGGAGGTTGCCCCGGTGACGATCGGTGGGGCGGAGCTTGGGCTGAGGTTTTCGCCGGTGGATAGTGTCGGTCTGCACGTGCCGGGCGGGACGGCGGTGCTGTTCTCGACGCTGATCATGCTGGCGGTCCCGGCGATCGTGGCGGGGGTGGACCCGAAGAATATTACCGTCGCACACCCGTTGCCGACGCAGCGCCCCGGAAATCCCGGAGCCCCCGAAGGCGACACGGCAGTAGATACTTCCGGGGGGGATATCTCGCCGATCGTTTTGGCTGCGGCGCACTTGCTTGGGATCGACAAGGTCTACCGTGTCGGTGGCGCAGAAGCGGTGGCGGCGTTGACGTTTGGGACGCAGACGATTTCGCCGGTGGATTTTATTGCCGGGCCGGGCAACGTGTACAGCCAGCTCGCCAAGGCGCAGGTCAACGGCACGGTCGGGATCGACGGGTTCTACGGCCCAAGTGAGATCGTGACGATCGCGGACGAGTCGGCGGACCCGGTGCGGATCGCGGCCGACCTGATCGCACAGGCGGAGCACGACCCGGGCAAGTGTTTCTTCGTGGTGTGGTCGCAAGCGGTGCTGGACGCGGTGGTAGCGGAAGTGAAATCACAACTGGGCGACCGCAAACGCCAGGACGCGATCGTGCGTGCGTTGAAAGATGAGTCTTGCGCGGTGCTGGTGAAAGATATTGATGAGGCGGCGGCGGTGGCGAACCGATTTGCGGCCGAGCACGTGAACCTGGCGGTGAAGGACGTGGATGCGCTGATGGCGAAGGTGCGTCACGCCGGGGAGGTGTTCTTAGGCGACACGACCCCGGTCGCGGCGGGGGATTACTACGCCGGGCCGAGCCACTGTTTACCGACCGGGACCACGGCGCGGTTCACCAGCGGGGTCAGTGTCTACACGTTCCTGAAGCGCACGGGGACGGTGGCATATCGTGGGGGGATGCCTGCCAAGGCGATCGATCACGTCGCGCGGATGGCCGAGGCCGAGGGGCTCGACGGGCACGCGCATTCGGCGCGGGTGCGGGGGGATTAGTATTGTCAGGAATCTTCCCCTGACTGGGGGAAGCAGGTATATCTCTAGACCTTTATTCATCCACGCTAAGCCGCAAGCGGCGGTTGGGACGGATGTGTTACGTGGTCGAGGGTTTGGTTATTGAATCACACGCGCGAGGGTCAGGCCGTCGTAGCCTTTGGCGCCGACGGTTTGCATGGTGGTGGCGGTGACGCGGGGTTCGGTGTGGAGCATGTCGGCGAAGCGGCGGATGCCCTGGATATCCGGGTCGTCGCTATTGGCGTTGAGGACTTCGCCATCGCGGACCACGTTGTCGACGATGATGAGGCTGCCGATTCGTGACAATTTCAAGGCCCAGGTGAAGTAGTCGGGGATGCTGGCCTTGTCGGCGTCGATGAATATAAGGTCGAACGGGCCGACGTTTTCTTCGGCGAGTGTGGGGAGGTGGTCGATGGCTTTGCCGACGCGGATCTCGACGCGGTCGGTCAGGCCGGCGTTATCGATGTTGGCCTGGGCGACCTTGGCGTGTGCCGGCTCGAACTCCAGGGTGACGAGTCGGCCGTCGGCGGGCAGGGCGCGGGCCAGGCAGATGGTGCTGTAGCCTGCGAGCGTGCCGATCTCGAGGATCTTTTTCGTGCCGGGCGCAAGTGCCAGAATATGCAGCAGGGCGCCCTGGTTGGGGGAGACGTCGATCGCGGGCATGCCCGCTGCGTTGCCTGAGGTCAGGGCGGCATCGAGCACGGCGTCTTTGGTGGTCAGGCGGTCCTGATAGTAGTGGTCGATCTTTGTCCAGGTGTCTTGTGTCATGGGAGGAGTTTAGCTTAATGACGCCATGTTGCAGGGCTAAACCGCAAGCGGTTCTTGATGCGGAAAGGTTGGTTGTGAGGGGATCGCGGCTAGTTTCGGTGGGTGTAGCGGTTGAGGGTCTGGACGACTTTCTGGTGGACCTCAAGGGGGCTGCTGAGCATAAGCCAGTAGGTTTCGACGCCGGCGGTGCCCGCGGTGGCGAAGGCGATCGTGCCGAGGCTGAAGAAGCGTTCGCGGAGGCTGAACAAGAGATTGGTGTGTTGGACGCTGGTCAGGGGTGTCTCGAAGACGCCGACGCGCAGGACGCCGGCGACGGTGACGATGCGCCGGTCGGTCAGGACGTAGACGCGTGAGAGCCATTCCAGGAACTGCCAGGAGACGCGCGCCAGGACCAGGAACAGGGCGGCGAGCATGATGTTCTGCCGGCCCAGGCCCAGGTTCAGGTAGGTGTTCGCCGAGTCGACGGCGATGGCGAGGAGGACGAGCCCGGTGAGGGTGCGCAGCGAGGCGAGGAGGATGTACCAGAGGCTTGGCTTCAGCAGGAGGATGATGATCTCGCCGGGCTGGAGGAGTTCGGCGGGGAGCATGCCTGCGGCGCGTGCGGCGGCTTCTTCTGCGCCGGTGTCGCCGGTGATCCCTTCGGCGAGGCGGTGGTTCGGCGCGGCCTTGGTGGGCTTGGACCGGGTGGGCGGGGGTTCGGTGGCGGTGGGGGTCATGGGGCGGGTGTTATTTTAGTTCGGGCACACGGATCTGCGATCCGTCGCTATACGGCAAGCCAGCGTTATACATCACATCAAAATCGGCTACATGAAATCAGGTCACTGATAATCATGATCGGTCAGGCCTCGGCGTAGACGTGTTTTTTCAGGGTGACGATGTCCGGGAGGTTGCGGTAATAGTCGTTGAAGTCCAGGCCGTAGCCGACGACGAACTCGTCTGGGATATCGAAGGCGACGTATTCGGCGTGGAAGCTCATCGCTGAGGGGATTTTTTTGCGTAGCAGCACGGCGGTGCGGACGCTGATGGGGTTACGCTGTTCGATGGTTTCCTTGACGAGCCGGAGGGTATTGCCGGAGTCGAGGATGTCATCGATGATGACGACGTGGTTGTTGCTGAGGTCATCGGGGAGCTTGGTGAGTGCGGCCTCGATGCTGGCGCCCTTGCTGCTCATGGCGGTGCCGGGGTAGCTGGTGACACTCATGACGCGGATCTGCATGGGGATCGGGAGCCTGCGGATGAGGTCGGCCAGGAAGATGATGCTGCCGGTGAGGATGGGCACGAGCGTGACCTCGCCGGGGCCGTCTTTGGTTTCAGCCAGGAGGTCGGCGGCGAGGGTTTCCGCCAACTCATCGAGTCGTTGGCTGATGGCGTCTCGGTCGATCAGGACGTTGTCGATATCGTCTTGCATGGGCATAGTGTAGCAGGGCGTGCGGGGCGGGTTTTTGGCGGGATTTGCGGGGTGGTGTGGGGCGGCGGCGTGTGGCGGTGGGGGGCAGATTTGGCTTGACCGCGGGGGGCTCAGGGCCGACAATACATGTCCCCCTGATCCCCAAGAAACTACCGACAGGATCACCATGACAGATAACCGACGACGTAGCGTCAGCCAGCCTCTAGCAGGTGGCGGACGACGGCTTTCCCGATGGCATCGCAACGCGCTGGCTCTGCTGACGCTGGTGCTATCGGTGCTGCTTGGGATGCAGGGGTGTGAAGCCCCGGCCGGGCCGACCGCTGCGCCGGGTGTCGCGCCGGCACCGACTTATGTGGGCCCGGCTTATCTGCGTGGGACGATCGGTTCGCTGGCCCGGCTTCGGCCCGGGACGGAGCGGGCGGTCCTGGTCAACGGCTACGGCATCGTGGTGAACCTCAACGGCACCGGCTCGACCAACGCGCCGCCGGCGCTGCGACAGGCGTTGATTAATCAGATGAAGAAGTACGGCCTGGGCAGCGCCCGGATGGACACGCTGGAT
The DNA here is from genome assembly GCA_965368605.1 of uncultured bacterium. GTDB lineage: Bacteria > Planctomycetota > Phycisphaerae > Phycisphaerales > Phycisphaeraceae > JAJRRS01. The sequence goes on from CBDUNP010000034.1 coordinate 9,149, forward strand.
ATGACGCCCGAGCGTGTGCTGGCCGACCCGAATACCGCGGTGGTGCGTATCGACGGGTTCATCCCCGCGGGCGCGTCGCCGGGCCTGAAGTTTGACGTGCTGGTCACGGCGGTGGACTCGCAGACGACTAGCCTCGCGGGCGGGACCTTGTGGACCTCGACGCTTGGGCTCAACGGCGCGGGGCAGGCGTTTAAGTTCCTGCACGAGCAGGCGACCGCGCACGGCCCCATCTACGAGAACCCGTACCGTAATACCGATGACTCGGGTGAGTCGGATGAGTTCGGGCAGCAGCAGTCGATCGTCGTGGCCGGGGGGACCGTGACGACGGCACGCGATGTGGAGCTGGTATTGAACCAGTCCAGCTACACGCGCAGCCGGGCGATCGCCGACCGGATCAATGAGCGTTTTGGCCGGGCGACTGACCCGAAGCCGGTTGCCAAGCCCGTGACCGATCAGTTGATCAAGATCAATATCCCGGATCGTTATCAGAACGATCCTGCGGGGTTGATCGACCTGATTATGCATCAATACATGCAGACCGGGCCGGGGTTTGAGGCTCAGCAGGCCCGGACACTGTTGAGCGTGCTGGAGGAGCGTCCCGAGGCCGAGGAATCGGTGACGTTGGCCTGGCGTGCGATGGGCCGGCCGGTGGTCGAGGTCTTGCGTGAGTCGTACAACCATCCAAAGATCGAGGCCCGGCTGGCGTCTTTGAAGGCGGGGGCCTGGCTGGGGGATGAACGGGCGAGTCAGTCGCTGGCGGAGTTGTCCAGGGATATCGACCCGCAGATCAGGCTGAGCGTCGCGCGGACGCTGGTGATGCTGCCGCGTTCGTTGACCGGGGCGCGTGTACTTAAGTACCTGCTGGATGATGAAGACACCGCGGTTCGCGTGGCGGCTTATGAATCCTTGGCGGCGATCAATGACCGCGTGGTGACGGATGGTCGTGTGGTTGTTCCAGACGAATTAGGGACCGGTGTGAACTACATCGTGGACACGGTGCCCAGCGAGAAGCCGTTGGTGTATGTCACGCAGATCGGCGTGCCCCGGATCGTGATCTTTCAGCCCGAACTGGGTTTTGGAGAGTCGATGCTGGCTCGGCTGTGGGACAACCGGCTGATGCTCTCGACCAAGCCCGGGCAGCCGCACATGGATATCTTCTATCAGCCACCTTTGGCTTCGGGCACGGGTGAGCGGCGTGAGCCGGTCAGGCTCAAAGCGGTCCCGGACCTCAAGACGTTGATCTACCTGCTTGGCCACAAGCCGTCGATCGAGAACCCCAACGAGGGGCTGGGTCTGACCTACAGCCAGGTCGTGGACGTGGTCTATCAGATGTGTCGGACCGGTGAGGTGGATGCCCCGATCGAGGTACTGGTCAGCAATCTGGCGATGCAGGTCGCGGAGCTGGAAAACCAGCAAATCCCGGATGCCCGGCCTGAAACCGGCCCCAGAAACCCGGGGGGGCCGGTTGACCCGGCCTTGGAGCCGGATGAGCCGTTGACCACGCTGCCGCCCGATCCGGGGCAGGGCCAGCCGGTCGCCGTACGTCCCGAGACCTCACCGAGCGGCGGTGATGCACCAAACTCAATCAGCAGGTAGACTTAGAGGCCCCGATCCATGATGATAGTGATGGGGAGAGTATCGGCCCGCGCCTTGTCGGCGGGGCCAGGCCTGGCCAGTCCTTTTGGAGCCGGGGAGAGCCAGATGACGATGTTTCAATTATCGACATGGAGGTCGATTCTATGCGCTTAGCGAAGGTAACCCTGGCGGGGTTCAAGTCTTTCGCCGACAAGACCGAGATCGTGTTCGACGCCCCCGTGGTGGGGGTGGTCGGCCCGAACGGCTGCGGCAAGTCTAATATCGTGGACGCGATCAAGTGGGTGCTCGGCGAACAATCCGCCAAGAGCCTGCGTGGCGGCGCGATGATGGACGTCATCTTCAACGGCTCCGCTAACCGCAAGCCCTCGGGCATGGCGTCGGTCACGTTGACGTTCCTGAACACAGTCAAAGAAGACGGCACCCGTCACCTGGCGCTTGATCAGGACGACGTCGCCGTCACCCGTCAGCTCTACCGCGACGGGACCAGCGAATACCTCGTGAACAATCAGCGGGTCCGCCTCAAGGACGTCCGCGAGCTCTTCATGGATACCGGCGTCGGCACCGATGCGTACTCCGTGATCGAGCAGGGCAAGGTCGACGTGCTGCTGCAGTCCAACGCGGTCGAACGCCGCTCGATCTTTGAAGAAGCCGCCGGGATCAGCCGGTTCAAGGCCCGTAAGAAGGAAGCGATCCGCAAGCTCGAACGCACCGAGCGCAACCTGGACATGGTCCGCCAGCGTCTGGAAGACACCGAGCGTCGGCTGCGCAGCGTGAAGATGCAGGCCGCCCGGGCACGCTCGTATCAGGAACACAACGCACGCCTGCGCGAGCTGCAACTGAGCTATGCCCTGGCGGAATACCACAAGCTGCAGACCGAGCTGGGTGAGTTGACCGAGCTGCTCGAGCAGGCCGAGGCCGACCGGGCGGCGGCGGCGCGTCGGCTCAACGAACGCGAGGAAGCGATCGCCGACGCTGAGCTGGAGCAGCAGTCGGTACTCGCTAAGCAGAAACGCCTGGACCACGACCGGCTTGAGCAGCAGTCGCAGAAAGATCAGGCCCAGCAGCGGATCAACTTCGCGCAGTCTTCGCTGGAAGAAGCCCGCCGACAGATCAAGCGCGACGCCGACCGGCTGGATGAGTTGACCGCCAACCGCGAGAAGCTCCAGGCCGACCAGCAGGAGCAGTCGCAACTCGTCGAAAAGCTCGCCGAGGAGCAGCAGGACTGCCAGGCTCGACTCGAGTCGGCCCAGCAGCAGCACACCGAGCTCCAACACACCCTCAACGAAAATCGCTCGCAACTGGAAGACGACAAGGCGGGCATCATCAACCTGATGCGCCGCACGTCGCAGTTGCACAACGAGATCAACTCGCTGGATGCGTTCGAGAACAGCCTGGTTTCGACCCGTGAGAAGCTGACCGAGCGGGCCAGCAGCGTGGCGGAGCAGCTCGAGAAGCTGCTGAGTTCGCGTGACACCGCCACCGCCAAGCGGGCCGAGGTCGAGGCACTGCTTGAAGAAGAAACGGTTCAGTTCGATCAGCAGACCCTGTTGGCTGAGAAGTTCGACTCCGAGCAGCGCGAGCTGACACAGCGGCTGGGCGACGCGAAAGAAAAACGCTCCGGGTTGGAATCACGCCGCGGCCTGCTTCAGGAGATGCAGGACAAGCAGGAGGGCGTGGCCGATCCTGTGAAGGCGGTCCTGGCCCGTGCGGCTTCGAACGACGGGGAAGAACAGAACACGTTCGGCTTCGTCCGGGGCCTGTTGGCGGAGTTGCTTGAAACCGACGTCGATCAGGCCGCGGTGGTCGAGGCGGCGCTGGGCGAGTACCAGCAGGCGCTGGTCGTGAACAAACTCTCAGACATCTGCTCGGACAACGGCGGGAAGACCGCGATCGAGTCGCTGGCGGGGCGCGTGACGTTTGTCGCGCTGGACCATCCGCCGCTACCCAAGCAGGTCGGCTCGGCGATGCGCAAGGTCGGCGACGGCAAGCTCGTCAAGCTCACCGCGGCGGTGGACCTGGTGCGGTTCCCCGACTGGCTTGGGCCGGTCGTCTGGCGGCTGCTGGGGCGGACGTACATCGTTGAAAACCTGACCCAGGCGATGCAGCTTCGGGCGCAGATGCCCGACGGCTGCCGGTTCGTGACCGAGTCCGGCGAGCTGCTCGAATCAGACGGCCGCGTCTTTGCCGGCCCACTCAGCGGCGCGGCGGGCGGGCTGATCAGCCGACGCAGCGAGCTTGCCTTGCTCCGCCTGCAGATCGGCGAACTGGATACCGCGATCTCTCGTGACACCCACGCGCTGGCTCAGCTTTCGGATCAGGCGGCCCACGCCGAGCAGGTCTGCAACGACCTGCGTCAATCGATCTACGAAGCCAAGTCGATGACCGCAGAACTGAACAGCAAGCTGGAGGTGTTGGACGACCAGGTCGCCGGCCTCGAGCGCGAGCAGCCGGTGCTTGCCGCGGAGACCGAGCAGATCCATCGTCAGCTCAAGGTAGCCGACGAGAAGCGGGCCGGGCACAAGACCGAGGCCGAGAAGCTTGAGCAGGACTCGGCCGAGAAGCAGTCGCGGATCGACGCGGCCCAGTCGGCGATCGATGCGTTGAGTGCGGAGGTCGATGTCGCACGTGAAGCGGTGACCGCGGTGCGTGTCGAGTCCGGCAAGACCGCCGAGCAACTCGCCTCCGCGCAGCGTCAGGTCCGGCAGGTCGAGATCGCCGCCGCCGATGTGGATCGCCAGCGTAACCTGATCGAAGACCAGCTTTCGGGATACCGCGAGCGGATCGCCGAGTTTGAGAACACCGAGGCCCAAGCCGTCGAGCAGGCTGAGCAGGCCGACCGCCAACTGCAGGGATTGATCACACAATGCGAGTTGGCGCAGCGCAAGAGCGAGCAGGCCAACGCCGCACTGGCCGAGCTGAAATCGCAGGTGCAGGCACACCGCAGCGAGGTCGAGCAGGCCGACGGCGAACTGCACAAGCTACAAGTTCGTCAGCGCGAGCTGGAGGTGAAGACCGACAGCGTGCGTCAACGCGGCCACGAACAGCTGGACCTGGACGTGACCGAGGCGTACGCCCGGGCGTTGGAAGGCGGGTCGGCGGATGATGCTGAACCCAGCGACGCGAACGCCGGCGGCGATGAAGAAGACCAGGCCGACCTGCGGGCGATGGATGGCGAAGACGCGCCCGTCGAGGCGGAAGCCGAAGCCGAGCAGGCCGACCCGTTCGATATCGACTGGAAAGCGGTCGAGGCCGAGATCAACGAGCTGCGTGGCAAGATCGCCCGGCTGGGGACGGTCAATGTCGACGCGATCGCCGAGCAGGACCAGTTGGAAGGCCGACAGGACGAGTTGGCCGACCAGGTCTCCGACATCGCGCAGGCCAAGCACGACCTGGAATCGCTGATCCAGCAGATCAACGACGACTCGCGCACACGCTTCGAGCAGACGTTCAACACGATCAAGGAAAACTTTGCCGGCCAGGAGGGCCTGTTCCGCAGGTTGTTCGGCGGCGGACGAGCGGACCTTTTCCTGCAGCCGGACGAGGATGGCAACATCGACGTGCTGGAGTCGGGCATCGAGATCCGCGCCAAGCCCCCGGGCAAGGAGCCTTGCTCGATCAGTCAGCTCTCCGGCGGTGAGAAGACGATGACCGCGGTCGCGCTGTTGATGGCGATCTTCAAGACCCGGCCTTCGCCTTACTGCCTGCTGGACGAAGTCGATGCGGCGCTTGACGAAGCGAACGTCGAGCGGTTCACGCAGGTCATCCAGGGGTTCCTGGACGTGTCGCACTTCATCGTGATCACGCACCACAAGCGCACGATGCAGGTCTGCGACATCCTCTACGGGATCACGCAGCAGGAACGCGGCGTGTCCAAGCGCGTGTCCGTGCGGTTCGACCAGGTGAGCCACGACGGGCGGATCTCCGAAGACGCGGTGGCCGAGCAGAACAAGCGTGACCGCGAGGCGAAGCAGGTTGAGGCCGAGGCGCCCAAGCCGGAGCCCGAGGTGCGTGTGGAGGC
>CBDUNP010000035.1:0-14611 GCA_965368605.1 uncultured bacterium
CCGGCGGCGACGGCGGCGTAGGCATACAGCCAGCCGCAGGGCAGCAGCGTGGTCAGCAGGCCGATGGTCAAGGCACGCGGGACGGGCTTCATGCCCATCGCAAGCGTCTGCCCTGCGCCGACGGCTTTATAAAGTACGGGAGGCAGCGGGGCCTTGGGAATCTTTACGCCTTGGACGCGCAGCAGTGTGGTCAGGCCGAAGACGACCATGATGACGCCTGCCGCGATCGCGGCGAACCGCTGGACACCGACCATCGAGCCGCCGAGGTTCAGTGCTGCGCCCAACGCCCCACCGATCGCACCGAGCAGTGTATAGGTGACGAGCCGACCGCCGTTGTAAGCGGCGTTCAGGACCGCTTTGCTGCGCCAGCCAGCCTCGTCCCCGGTCCCGACCGCAAACGCGACGAACGCGCCGCACATGCCGACGCAGTGCAGGCTGCCGACCAGGCTCGCGATCAGTAAGGCGACGATGGGGACGGTCATCTGGGCACCCACCCGGTCGAGCCGACCTGTTGTTCGAGCGTGATGGGGTAGTGGTCTTCGCCGTGGGTCACGTCGAGCGTCAGCGACCATCGGCCGGGCTTACGCATATTCATGCGCGCGACGTATTCACCGGGCGCGGCCTCGGCCAGATCGGCTTCGATCAGCTGATTGGCCCGGGCGAAGTGGTAAGTACTCGCGGAGACCGTCGCGCCGGTGAGTGGTTCACCCTGCGCGTCTTTTAATGTAAGCCGGACGGTCCGGTCGCCGAGCATGTCGGCCTCGGGGGAGATATCCAACGCGGCCTGCCAGCCCAGCTCGGCGACCGCGCGCTGCTCGGCCCGCTGCTCGTCCCAGGCCAAGGCCTTGGCGTGATAGTTGCTGACCACGACCTGTGACGGGTCGGCGGTGGCGACAAAGAACGCGACCGTGCAGATGACCACCTGCAGCGACAGCAGGCCGATCACGATCGCCGGCCAGATCCAGGCACCGCGGTGTGCGTTGTTGTCAGGGGTTGTCGGCGGGACCGGGTTGTGCAGGCTGGCTTGTGTCACGGGGTAAGGCCCTCCGTTTCGGTGGGGTCGGTCACGTTGTCGGGCGTGTCGTCCTTCGGTTGCGTGTCTTTGCCGGGGCCGTACGGGCCAAGCAGCCTGCAGGGGATCGTCTGTTCGAAGCCCGCGCCGTCGGTGATCTTCAGGGTAATATCGCGGACACCGTTGGTAAACGCGGACCTGGGCAGGACGATCAGGACGCCCTCGGTCCGTGATTCGCCGGCGTCGATCGCCAGGGGGTTCTCTGCGAGTTCGATCCGCGTCACGACCTCGTCGGCCGGATCAATCTGATACGCCACGGCCATCTCCCGGCGGTTGGTGATCTTGATCCGCATGGAGTTAGACACCTGCCCATCATCCATCAGCGTGAACGGGCTGCCGAGGTTGCGCAGCAGGACGACGTCGGCGGACTTCTTCACGCTCAGCAGGACCGTGATCGCGGTCAGCAGGCCGACCATAATCAGGGGGTAGATGATGACCCGTGGGCGCATCAGCTTTGATGGCTCGCCGTCGATCGTGGCCTGGGTGCTGTAGCGGATCAGGCCCGGGTCTCGGCCGAGCTTGGCCATGACCGGGGCGCAGGCGTCGATGCACTGGGCGCAGCCGATGCACTCCATCTGCAAGCCCTCACGGATGTCGATCCCGGTCGGGCAGGTATCGACGCAGAGGTGGCAATCGACGCAATCGCCGACTTGTTCTGCTCCCTCGGCTGCCTTGCGTTTCTTGCCCCGGGGTTCGCCGCGTGTCTTGTCGTAGCTGACGATCAGGGAGTTGCGGTCGAGCAGCGCGGATTGCAGTCGGCCGTAGGGGCAGGCGATGATGCAGGTCTGCTCGCGGAAGAAGCCGAAGTCGAACATCATCAGCCCCGTGACCGCCGCCATCACAACGAACGCGACCGGGTGCTTGAAAGGCGAGCCGGTGATCCACTTGGCCAGGTTCTCGACACCGACGAAGTAGGCCAGGAACGTGTGCGCCAGGTACATCGAGACAATCAGATAGACGCCGTAGCGAGCCACACGCTTCCAACCGGCGACGGGCTTGCGTGGCTTGCCGCCCTTCCCGGCGGTCCCCTCGAACAAGCGCTCGATCGGGCGGTAGACAAACTCCAGATACACCGTCTGTGGGCAGGCCCAGCCGCACCAGACCCGGCCGAACATCGCGGTGAGCAGGAAGATGCCCACGAGGACCGTCACCAGCGTCAACGCCAGCAGGATCGTGTCGGTCGGGAGGAACGTGAAGCCGAACAGGATGAACTTGCGTTGGATGATGTCCAGCAGGATCAGCGGTTTATTTAACCCGAGGATCAGGTGGAGATAAGGGGTGAGCGTGAAGACGACGATCAGGAAGTACGCGAACCACCGCCGGGCATTGAGGAACGAGCCGCCAGAGAGCTTGGGATTCAGCCACCGCCGCGACCCGTCTTTCTCGAGCGTCGAGAGGACGCGATTTTCGGGCTCTAGCAGTGACGAGGGCAAAGTCAGGCTCGTGGGTTAGAGGCGTGTTTGATAGTAGGCAGCCCGGATAAGTGTTTCCAGGGTTACGGCGTATCGGGCCATTGGGGGATGACCTCGCCCTCGGGGGGCCGGCCGGGTTTATTCTCGCCGCGGAGGCTGGCGACGTAGGCGGAGACCATCACCACGGCGTTGGGGTGCAGGCGGTTCTTCCAGGCGGGCATCGCGCCGTTGGCGGCGCCTTCCTCGATGACGGTGGCGATGTCGCCGAGCGTCTTGACGTTTTTGTACTGCTCGTCGGTGAGGTTCGGGCCGACCAGTCCGACGCCGCCCTTGCCGTGACAGGACACGCAGTTGCCCTCGAAGGTCTTCTCGCCGAACAAAAGCCATTTGTCCTGGGTCATGTACTTGAGGATCTCGTCCTCGCTGGGGGTGAGCACGCCGATCTCCTCAAACTGCAGCAGCAGGTTGGCGGTGACGTGATTCTCATACTCCTGCGCGACGGTCGTCCCGGCGGTGCCTAGTTGGTAGGCCATGTAGTAGAGGATCGAGAAGATGATCGCGCCGACGAACATCCAGCTCCACCACCCGGGGATGGGGTTGTCGTACTCGCTGATGCCGTCGTATTCGTGGCCGGTCAGTTGGTCTTGGGGAAGTTGATCACTCATGGTGCTCGGCTCCGTGCTGGGCAACCGCGTGGTTGGTGTTGTCAGGTTTGTCGGCCGGTGGCAGGTCGTCAGAGAGCGCTAAGCGTGCGTAATGCTCCATCTGCTTTTTGGGTCGGATCAGGGTCGTGACCAGGATCATCATGAAGGCCAGGAAGAACAAGGCCAGCGCGATCTGGGCAAAGATGCCGTAGCCGCCGAACTGGGTCATCAGTTGAAACATCAGCCGCCCTCCCCTGCCGCCTGCTCGACCGGTTCCGCCTCGGCCTCGACCTCAGCCTCGGGGGTTTTATAGATGTCGGTACCCAGGCGTTGCAGGTAGGCGATCAGGGCGACGACCTGCTTTTCTTCTAGCCCGGTGGGCCCGTCCTGTACGACGATCTCGTCGGCGATGATCTGCGCCTGCGCCCGGGCGTGTTCCGCGGCGGTTTCGTAATCCTTCTGCGAGTACGGGACGCCGAGCGTCATGTTGGCCTTGACCCGAAGCGGGATCGACTTGTAATCCAGGTCTTTCTCAAGCAGCCAGGGGTAAGGCGGCATGATCGAGCCGGGGGTGATCTGCGCGGGGTTCTGGAAGTGCAGGACGTGCCAGAGGTGCGACTGCTTGCCGCCCTCGCGTGCCAGGTCCGGGCCGATGCGGCGCGAGCCCCACTGGAACGGGTGGTCGTAGATAAACTCGCCGGGCTTGGAGTATTCGCCGTAGCGTTCGGTCTCGGCGAGCATCGGGCGGATCATCTGCGAGTGGCAGTTGTAGCAGCCCTCGGCGACATAGATGTCCCGGCCGGCTAACTCAAGTGGCGTGTAGGGCGAGACCGTCGCGATCGTCGGGACGTTCGAGCGGATAAGGAACGTCGGGATAATCTCAAACAGCGACGCGGCGGCGACGGCGATGATGACCCAGACGGTAAACCGCACGGGGAGGCGTTCCCACTTGCGGTGCCATTGAAGCTGCATCCAGACGTCGGCCTTGTTGGCGGTTTCGACGACGCCGTAGAGACGTGACATCGGCTTGGGGCCGTCGTCGTAGAAGCGGTCAAGCGCCGGGGCCTCGTGGACGGGCACATCGTACTTGGCCGGGCGGGTCCGCCAGGTCTTGTAGTAGTTGTACGCGCCCAGCATCGTGCCGAGCATGTAGCAGGTGCCGCCGATGATGCGGACGTAGTACATCGGGATGATGCGTGTGACGGTCTCGACGAAGTCGGGGTACATCAGTTGGCCCTGATCGGTCATGCCGCGCCACATCAGTCCCTGGGTGATGCCGGCGACGTAGATCGGGATGATGTAAAGCAGGATGCCGATGGTGCCCAGCCAGAAGTGCGTCTCGGCGAGCTTCTTGCTGTAGAGCTTGGTCTGGAAGAGCCGTGGCAGGAGGTAGTACATCATGCCGAAGGCCATGAACCCGTTCCAGCCGAGCGTGCCGGCGTGGACGTGGGCGATGGTCCAGTCGGTGTAGTGGCTCAGGGCGTTGACGCTCTTGACCGACAGCAGCGGGCCCTCGAACGTGCTCATCCCGTAGAAGGTGACGGCGACGACGAAGAACTTGAGCACCGGGTCGGTCGTGACCTTGTGCCAGACGCCGCGGAGGGTCAGCAGGCCGTTGATCATCCCGCCCCAGCTGGGCATCCAGAGCATGACCGAGAAGAGCATCCCAAGTGTGGATGCCCATTCCGGCAATGCGGTGTAGTGCAGGTGGTGCGGCCCGGCCCAGATGTAGATGAAGACCAGCGACCAGAAGTGGATGATGCTGAGTCGATACGAAAACACCGGGCGGTCGGCGGCCTTGGGCATGAAGTAGTACATCAGCCCGAGGAACGGCGTGGTCAGGAAGAAGGCGACCGCGTTGTGCCCGTACCACCACTGCATGAAGGCGTCCTGCACGCCGGCGTAGATCGGGTAGCTCTTAACCAGCCCCCCGCCGAAGATCGGCACGACCAGGTTATTGAAGACGTGCAGCATGGCGACGGTGACGATCGTGGCGATGTAGAACCAGAGCGCCACGTAAAGATGCCGTTCGCGCCGACGCAGCAGGGTCATCATGAAGTTGCCGCCGAAGATCACCAGCCAGACCACGGCGATGGCGATGTCGATCGGCCACTCGAGCTCGGCGTATTCCTTGCTCTGGGTGATGCCCAGCGGCAGGGTGACCGCGGCGCTGACGATGATCAGCTGCCAGCCCCAGAAGTGAAGCCGGCTGAGCAGGTCGCTGAACATGCGTGCCTTGCACAGGCGTTGGGTCGAGTAGTAGATGCCGGCGAAGATCGTGTTGCCGGCGAAGGCGAAGATGGCGGCGTTGGTGTGCAGCGGGCGGAGTCGGCCGAAGGTGATGTACTCGCTGCTGATTGCTCCGCCGGAGATCACGCTCAGCAACGTGTTGGCCGATGGGAACGCCAGCTCGATCGCGGCGATGATCCCGACCAGGAACGCGACGAGCGCCCAGACCAGCGTCGCCAGCAGGAACATGCGGACGATCCCGTCGTCGTAACTGAACTTTTCCATGACCCCCTGCTTGGCGAGGTCGGGGGGGGCCGTGCTATCCATGTGTGTAGTAGTCAACGCCAGGTCTCTCCTGATCGCGGGGTCTGTAGGGGTATCGTGATCCGCCCAAAACTAATGTCGTCCAACATATCGACCCAGCTTATCTTTTTATAAACGGGCTGTCACCTTAGACAACCACCCCGCGAGGGCCCCGCGGGGTGGTGCTGTGGATAAATCGAGCCAAATTAGACCGAAATCGGCTTAGAACGACCAGACCAGTGAGAAGGTCCAGCGGTAGCCGTAGAGGTCGTCGTTGTCGGTCAGCGGGGTCTCGTAGGCGACGCGGGCGGCGACGTTGTCCATCGGGCGGAACTCGCTGCCCAGGCCGATGGTGATGACGTCTTCGCTCTCGGAGCCGCCGAGGTTCACCACGTCCAGCCCGGAGAACGGCACGGCGACGGTCCCGTCGTCCACGACGTGATGCCCGTTGATCTCCACTACGGGGCTGAAGAAGTCGCAGACGTAGTAGTCGGCGTGCAGGTGCCAGCTGATGGCGTCGGAGTTGCCCAGGCCCTGGCCCGGGTCGTCGGCGACGAAGTAGTTGGCCATGGCCCCCAGGTGCAGGCGGTCAAAGCCCTTATTCATCGAGGCCCAGAAGCGCCACTCGTCGTCGTCCTGAAGCACGGCACTGCTGCCGGTGGACAATTCATACCCGACGCCAACCGCGGCGTGGAACTGGTTTTCCCAATCCTGGATAAAGTTCCACTTGAGCCCGGCGGCCAGGTCGTTGAAGTCTTCATCACGGACGATCCCGGCGTCCCAGTCGATGTAGCCGTCCTTGTAAGCGACCAGTTGCAGCTGATCGGTCAGGGCCACGCGGACCTGGGCGGCGTAGACCCGAGCGTTGCCCCCGCCGATGACGCTGGACTTGGGGAAGTCGTGGTAGACAAACCATGCCCTGACGTCGGAGGTGACGAACGAGTCTTCGTGGTAGTAAGGCGAGGTCAGTGGGTGGACGTGCTTTTGCTCCTTGGGCACCTCGGCTGCGCGGGGGTTCGAGTCGCCAAAGAGCACGAAATCTGCGTGCTGTGCCGAGGCGGGGAGCGGTGATAAGGCTGTCACTGCCAGGCAAGCCGCCGCGATCGAGGCTGTAGAGATCCGTGCTGCTGTGTTTCCGTACATCGTCATCGACTCCTATGTAAAGCGATTGGCCTGACGTGTGCCGCTTTTCAGAGTAGGACCGCCCCGCCCCAAGGCATGTTCACGTCTGGCCGGCCACCAATATAGGATCAATCGGTACTTTTACAAGTCGTATTCGTTCATTTTGATCTTTTTTACTTTTTATAGGCAAAACAACCCCGAAACACGGCCATTTCTGGCTGATTCGGGGCTGTGATGGGCTGTTTGCGCTATCTGGCGGGATTATCGCCCGGTCGGCTTCCAGGGCAGCGGCCGGTCCAGGTCTTCGGGGTTGTCCAGGTACTGGCTGTATTCCGAGTCGCGGAGGATGCCGGACAGGGCCTCCATATCTCGCTGCAGCTCGTTCTGCAGGGCCGGGTAGTAGTGCTCGGTGTAGAAGAAGTATTGAGCCACGTCCTCATCAATCAGGAAGACCTGGTCGTCCTTGATCGTCGGCATCAGCAGCAGCCGGCCCTGCGTGAAGTTGCGCAGCCGCAGCGACTGCTGGGTCGCGTTGAGCTGGACCGTCTGCTTGACCACGACCGCCCTTCTGAGGCGCGCGATGTCTCGGCCGTCCTTCAGCAGAATGGTGAACCGGCGTCGGCCTTGTGCGTCGGGCTGGTTCAGCTCCCAGAGCTTCGCCCCCCACGCATCACGGTTCGGGCAATCCACCAGGCTGACCTCGGGCACCGGCTGAGTGGGCGCATCGATCGCCACGTCCAGCTCGCTTTCGGTAAACGTGATCGCGACCGCCTGATCGCCGATCTTATCAAACAGCCAGTCCTCATCCGTAAAGATCTGCGGCTTCTTTACGCCGAGCCTATCCGCCAGATACTCTTCGATGAACTCGACCTCAAACCCGGCGGGTTGCTCGGGCGCGCCCTTGAAGAAGATCATGCGGCTTGGGTTGGCAAGCTCGTCGATGCCACGGCGTTTGATGACCTCATACATCTGCCGGTAGACCAGGATGCGTTCGCCGGGGATGCGTTCCTGGGCGAAGCGGTCGAACGGGTAATTCACCGCCAGGTCCGGCCGACGCCGAAGCACCTGCTCCGCCAGGCTGAGCATCTTCTGTACCTGAAGATTCTCAAAGAGGAATCGCAGGTCGAACACGTCCTCGGCCCGGATGCGGTAGGCGTCGCGGAACAGGTCGTTATCGAAGCTGTCGAACGCGTCCTCATCCTCGGGGGTGTTGCGCCCGACGATCTGGTCCTTGGGCAGGACGTAGGGCGTGATGACGATGATGACTTCACGCTTGAGCTTGTCGCTGGTCGTGCTCTTAAAGGCGTTGCCGATGATGGGGATGTCGCCGAGCAACGGGACCTTCTCTTCGAGGTTGACGTTGTCCTTGCTGACCAGGCCGCCGATGATGAAGGGGGTGTTATTGGAGATGCGTGTGTGGGTCTGGACCCGGCGTGAGGCGATGCGTGGTGCGCTGGCCAGGATGTTGCCGTCGTTGTCGGTGATGGTCAGTTCTTCGCCGGGGACTTCGGAGGAAACAATCGCGTCGATCTGCATGCTCACGTCTTCGCCGTCGGCACTGACGCGCGGCCGGACGTTCAGGAGGATGCCGACGGGGATGTATCGGAAGTCGAAGCTGAGCTTGTCGCCGCCACTGGTGCCGCTTGCGCTCTTGGCTACGGGGATGTCCTCACCGACCCGGATCGAGGCCTGGCGGTTGTCGAGTGTCAGCACACTCGGCCGGGAAAGGATCTCCGCCTGCCGGTTGGTCACCAGCGCCTTGATGCGCGCGCGCCAGTGGTTATTAATATCCGAGATCGAAACGTCCAGCGTGGGGTTGCCGGTCATCGAGGGGAATCGGCCGAGCTGGACATCATCCAGGCCGTCGAGTGTGGACGTACTTAGGAACGGGGACTCGAGCTCCCACTCCACGCCGAGCTGGCGGAGACCGATTTCAGAGATCTCAAGCACCAGGGCCTCGATCACGATCTGGCCCGACGCGATGTCGATCGTGCCCCGCACCAGGTCCAGCACCTTGGCGTACTGCTGCGGCTCGTGCGGGTGGTAAAACACGACCAGGCTCATCAACGGGGCGGCGCTGGTCATATCCGGCAGGTCGCTGGCCGCGCTGACGTCATCGGCTTTCATGGCTCGGCTGCCCCCGGCGAGGCCAACCCCGTCGGGGCCGGGCATGAGCATGACGGCGGGCAGTTTGGCGAGATCGATCTGAGCCGTCGGCTCGATCAGCTTGGACTGGCCTACCCCGTCGCCGCCCTTCTTGTACTGGATCGTTTGGATGCCCAGACTTTTCAGGACCGCGAGGCAGCGGTCGGCCTCGATGTAGCTAAGTTCGATACGCGCGGTTTGCAGGTCCTGTGGGCCGACGCTCTTCGCGGCTTCGCTGTGCGACTTGGCGCCGCCTTCGATCATCTTGACGACCTGATCGATCTCGTTGTTGGCGGAGACCTTGCCTTTTTGTACGGTCTGGCCGATCAGCCAGACCTGACCGGGCTGGCTGACATACGAGTGGCTGCCCAGTTGCAAGATGCGGACCCCGTCACCCTCTGCACGCGACAAGGTCACCAGTGCTTGCAGGCCCTTGGGCGCGGCGGGCAGCAGTGCGGCGTCATCGGCGTCGGCCACCCGGTAGCCGAGTTCCGCACTGACTTTTGCCGAGACCACTTCGATTAACTCGCGCAGCTCGTTACGGCTCATGCCGGGCTGGGCGATCAGTTTGCCGCCGAGGCCAGCGGGATCATCTACTTTTTTCTCGGCTTCGGGTGCTTTGGGTTTGGGTTCGGCTTTGGGCTTGGGCTCAGTCTTTTCGTCGACCTGCGCTTTCTCGGGAGCGGGCTTGTTCTCTGCGGACGCCTCGTCGGCCATGACACCGGGGCAGGCGAATACCAGGACGCAGGTGAATGCAATCAGCCACGTCTGTGCTTCGGCGGTGAAGTTTCTGATCTCTACAAAAATCTTAGACATTGTCACTCCGGAGTCTGCGTCACGGCCCGGTCATGGCCTGGCTGCTCGAAAACGATTCGGCGTCGAAGCCGCTTGGTGGACCATCGTACGCGATACGGCCCTTCTCGATGTGAATCACCTTGTCCACGTGCCTCAGCAACGCGGGCCGGTGCGTCACCATCAGCGTCGTCTTGCCCTTCATAAACTTCAACACCTCGGGGATCAGCGTGGCCTCGCGGGCCTCATCCACCGACGAGGTCGCCTCGTCCAGGATCAACACCTGCGGGTCTTTGAGCATCGCCCGGGCCAGGGTAATCATCTGCTTCTGCCCGCGGGACAGGCTCAGGCCGGCGTCGCCCACGCGCGTGTCGTAACCGTCCGGCAGGTCTGACACAAACTCGTGCATCCCGATCTGCCTGACCACGGCCACCACCTCCTCCCGGCTCGCGTCCGGCCGGGCGTAGCGGATATTCTCCAGGATCGAGCTGCTGAATAAAAATGTTTCCTGGAACGCGACCCCGATGCCGCCGCGCAACGCATTGAGCCCCAGCGTCTTGATATCCACCCCGTCCAAATGGACCTCGCCATCGGTCGGCTCGTTCAGCCGGGGGACCAGGCTCATCAGCGTGCTCTTGCCGGCCCCGGACGCGCCAACGATCGCGCAGGCCTGCCCGGGCTCGACCTCGAAACTGATCTCTCGGAGCACCGGCCCGCCGTCCGGGTACGCAAAGCTGACATCCTTAAAACGCAGGTGCCCCTGGATATCCAGCGGCTTCTGATTGTCGGGCGGCTGCTCATCGGGGATCAGGTCCAGCACCTCATAGGCCCGGTCGATGCTGGCGCTGGCGCGGGCGAGCTTGGCCGAGCCGCTCATCATGTCGATCACGGTCGGGTACAGCATGCGGATGTACCAGAAAAACGCGATGAAGTCGCCGGGCGCAAGCGCCTTGTCCGCCGGCCGCCCCATCACCTGGTACGCGCCGAAGCCAAACAGGAAGACGATGCCCAGCCCCACGAGCAGGTCGGCCATGACTTTCTGCAAGACGTGGTAACGCTGGCCACGCAACTCGCTTCGGCGTGACTCGTCGATGGAGCGTTCAAAGGCCTTGTTCTCGCGCGTCTCCCCGGCGAACCCCTTGACGACCTCGATCCCTAAAAACTTTTCGATCAGGTTGCCGGTCGCGTCGGCGAGGTGCCGCTGCGCCGCGCTGCTGGCCTGCTTGATCGGCCTGCGAAAATAATAAAACGCGGTGATGTGCATCGGCAGCACGATCGTCGACGCCATCGCGAGCTGCCAGTTCATCGCGTAGATCGTGGCGACGATCCCGAGGAACAACAGCACGGCCTGCACCAGCGTCGGCAGCTCGTTCTGGATGAACTGCTGGATGACGTAGCTGTCGTTCATCACCCGGCTGCTGAGTTGGCCGGGCTTGTTCTGGTGGTAGTACCGCAGGCTCATGTGCTGGAGCCGCTCGAAGAGTCGCTTGCGCAACGAGAAGCAGACGTCTTCGCCGACCATCACGGAGATGTACTTGCCCCCGAAGTACAGCAGGTTGCGAAGCACGTAGAGCCCGAGCATGGCGGCGAGGATCGTGAAGAGCATGCCCCAGTGGCCGTTGGGGAAGACCTGGTCGAAGACGACGGCGATGAGTTGGGGGATGACGATGTTGACGGCCGTGAGCCCGATGAGCATGAACATGGCCACACCCAACCGGAGTTTGTACGGCCCCAGCAGTTCCGCCATACGCGACAGCGCGGACACCTCCTGCCCCCCCGCCTGATTCTGACTGGCCGAAGCGTTCATGAGCCCCCATCATACCCGCAGCCCGACGGACGAACACCCCCCCACCGGCCGGGGAATCTTCAGGCCACAGGTCCACATAAAAGCTTCACTCAAGACCGTTTACGACGCTTGAACAGCCCCAGTCCGCCGGCCCCCACCAGCAACACGGCCCCGGGCTCTGGGATCTGGGCGGATTCACCGGGCGGCGTCCCCGCGTTCCAGTTGCCCAGGACGACATTCAGATCGTCGATCCCCACGAACCCATCGCCGCTGGGGTCCGCCAGGGGATTGCCCGGCGGGACGTTCTGGTTCCAGTTGCCCAGGACGATATTCAGGTCGTTGATCCCGACGAAGCCGTCGCCGTCCAGGTCGCCGGCGATCACCGTGATCGGCATGTCCCAGTAGATATCGTCGATCGCGAACTGCGCCGCGGTGCCGTGCTCCTCGAGGATGACAAAAGAGTAATTCAGCATCCGCAGGTCGATCGCGGTTCCCCGGATATCGCTGACCGGGATCGAGGCCTGCCCCCATTGACCGTCGCGCACCAGCCCGTAGGTCGTCTGGAACGCGGGGAACTCGACATACTGCTGGTTGCCCCATGCGTCGATGATCCCGATCTTGAACGTGACATTTGCGGGGATGTTGATGCTGAAGTTCAGGTGCCCGTCTTCGAAGTCGAAAAGATTCAGCGGTTGATCCGAGAGGACGCCTGCGCCGAACCAGCCCTGCCCGGTGGTCTGCCAGGACATGGCGTTGTCGCCTTCCAATGGCGGGATGGTGCCGTCGGTGAGCGTCCCTTCCCAGACAAATATCTCGGCGTTATCCCCGGGGATCAGCTTGCCGTTGGTCGGTGTGTTGTCGGTGAAGATGCCGTACGCCCCGCTCTGTGCCGTTGGCGGTCCGTGGTGGACGGCCCCCTGCCCGTTCCATTCGTATGCCCGGATGTAATCGACATACATCTCGGCATCCATCGGCATGGTCACCGGCTGGCCGGTCCCGGGGTCGCCCAGGTTGTAGGCATCCGTGAACGCGCCGCCGACCGCCATATTCGCGATCAGGTAGAAAGGCTGCCTGAACTCGTCCGATTCATCGGTGATCGTGAACGGGGTCTCGAACAGGTTGTGCTCTATGCCGTTATCGACGACGGTCATGTTGATGCTGTTCGCGTCCCAGTAAAGCCGGTAGGTCAGGAAGCGATCGTTCAGCGGGTTGGTGTGGTTGTAATACGGCCGAACGTAGTCGTCGTCCGGGTCCCATGAGAGGCTCGCGGCGCCGGTAGGGTTCTCGGGCGTCACCGCGTCATCGGAATAGAAGATCGCGTTCGCGCCGACGACCTGATTCACGGTGGAGTTGTTCAGGCCGTTGCCGCCGTTGTGCGTGTCGTGCAGGTCACGGAACGCCTGCATCGAGCCCATCTCCATCATGTCGATCTCGCCCTTACGCGGCCAGTCGAGGTTGGACATCCCAAGCAGCCAGACCGCAGGCCAGCCGCCCAGGTCGAGGTCCGGTACACGCACGCGCGTCTCGATCATGCCGTACTGCAGGGCGACCTTCGACTTGGAGATCACTTTGCCGGACGTGTAGTTCAGCGGGTTCCCCCACTGATCGACGATGCCGGGGCCGCTCTCGTTTTTAGCAGTGATACGCAGTGCGGTGTTGCCCGCCTCGCCCGGGACCGCGGCGATGTCGACGTTGTCTTCGGAGTAGAACTGCAACTCGCCGTTGCCCCAGCCCCAGTTGCCGTTGCCGGTATCCACGATCCAGTTGTTCAGGTCGGTAAAGTTCTCTTCCCAGAGCAGGTTGCCGACCTGGGCGTGCGCAGCAGTTGCTGTAACCAGCAACGAGGTCGACAGGCACAGTATTGACACCGCTCTTGCTCGACCTGCGTGACGGGCCTTCGATTTGGAAGTGATAACACCGTGTGCTTCCGTCGGACGTACAGGCAGACACGTATCAAATGATTTCATGATGGACTGACCCCAAGTGTTGTCAATAGGTATGAGCCGGAAAACTCTGACGGACCAGCCGCCGAAGTTTTGTCATACCCGACCATAACACACACGGGTTCAGATTAGTAGAGCAAACCGCGTTGTAACAACAGTTTCAAGGCAAACTTGCGTGTAACGCCGTTCCCTCGGATGGCAGTTGTCAACGCCGACGGATGATGCCGCCGGCACCGAGCCCCAGAAGCAAGAGTGTCGCAGGCTCAGGGACCGCCACGGCGGGCGGTGTCCCCGCGTTCCAATTGCCCAGGACGTGATTCAGATCCTCAATACCCACGAAGTTATCGCCCGACGGATCGGCCAACGGGTCGCCCGGCGGGATGGTCTGGTTCCAGTTGGATAACACGATGTTCAGGTCGTCGATGCCGACGAAGCCGTCGCCGTTGAGGTCGCCGAAGTCGTCGATGACGACCTGTTCGAGTTGGACGTTGTCGAAATCCACTTCCAGGTCCGCGTTAGGGAACAGTGGATCGATCTGGTTGAGGTTGACCAGGCGGATCTGGTACTCGTTGACGGGGATCGAGCCGGTCGTGAAGAAGACGTGGGTGGTGGCGAACTCGCCCTCGGGGATCGTGCCCGCCAGGGAGTTGTTGTCCTGCCCGAGCGGGACACCGTCGGCCAGGACCTCGACGCGGTAGCCCGGGAAGCCGTCGAGGTTAAAGAACTGTCCGCTCTGCGCCGTGCCGGATGCGATGTTGCCGATGTCGACGGAGAGGACGTATTCGGCGTTTTGTTCCAGGGGCTCGGCGAGCGTTTGTTGCAGGCCGTACTCCCCCTGCCCGCCGCTGCCGAAGAAGTTGAACGCGATCCCGACCCGTTGGCCGTCCGCAGCGCCGTTGGTAAAGAAGTCCGGCACGTCGGGCGTGAGGGTGCCGATGTAGTAGGTCGGCCCGTCGCCGCCGCTGGTGATGTTGCCGGGGTCGTAGAGGTCCCAGCCGTTCAGCGGTCCGAAGGTGAACTCGTTGACGATCGACTCGCCGGTGATGTCTTCGAAGCTGGGGTTGATGAGCGTGACGGCGTGTGCGTGGTTTGCGAGAAACGCAACGGCAAGAAGCACGATCAGCCGGGCGGAGTGGTTTCGCATAGGTATATCCGGCAGGTGT
>CBDUNP010000036.1:0-14528 GCA_965368605.1 uncultured bacterium
TTGCATGCGTGACACTTCTGGATGGTGCGGGATGCTTTGCCGTCCTCGACCCCGTCCATCATGTCGATCATCTTGACGCGTTCCAGCAGGTCCGCCTCGGTGAGTTTGGTCTTGTCCTGGATCAGCGACCACATGGCCATGCAGACCAGGCTCAGCCGTTCCAGCCGGTCTTCCAGATGCGCCACGTCACGCTTGGCGCTCCCGGCCGCAGAGCCGGCCCGCGCCGCTTCGGCGGCCGAACTTGCAGACGCCCCGGTACTCGCTGCGGCCCCGAACAATAATGGATTGATCATGATGCAACCTCCCATTGGTTCACAGAATTATAAGCAATCAGCGCGTGCCGGAGACGGGACAGCCCCCCGACGGATTCACGGCGATGAGACAACATAAACAGAGAATGTGCCCCCTGGCTGGCTTACAGCACCTCGATCGCCCGCGGATAGGACCCCATCACCGTCATCTGCAGGCAATGGTCCCTGGCCTTCTCGATCGCGCTCATCACCTTCTCGTCATTGATGTGGCCGATCACGTCGACGAAGAAGATGTACTCCCAGTTAGCACGCTGGCTGGGGCGTTTGTCGATGTGCGTCAGGTTCAGCCCGTAGTCGCGTAGGATGTCGAGCACCGACGTCAGGGCCCCGGCCTTGTGCTCGGTGGTGAACATGATGCTGGTCTTGTCGTCGCCGCTTGGCTTGGGCGGGTGCTTGCCGATGACGAAGAACCGCGTGGTGTTCTGCGGGTTGTCTTCGATGTTCGCAAACTGGACTTTAAGCCCGTAGACCTCCCCGGCCAGGGTGGACCCGATCGCCGCCGCGCCCGGCTCACCCGACGCGATCTCCGCAGCCTTGGAGGTCGATGCCGTCGGCACCTTCTGCGTGTTCAGCAACTGCCCCGCCAGCCACTTCTTGCATTGCGCCATCGCGACCGGCTTGGAGTAAATCTTCGTGATCTTCTCAGGCGGGTCATTCGCCAGCAGGTTGTGGTGGATATTAATCAACACCTCGGCGCATACCCGCGCGTCCGCACTGAGGAAACAATCCAGCGTCTCGCCGATCCCGCCGATGGACGAGTTCTCGATCGGTACCAGGCCCAGGTCGATGTGACTGCGGTGGATCGCATCAAATACCGATGCGATGTCGTTCAGGTCGTCGTACTCGATGGATGCCCCGAACTTCCGCCGAGCCGCCAGATGGCTGAACGACCCCGGCGGGCCGAGATACCCCACACGCAACGGCCGCTCCAACGCAAAGCTCCCCGACATCAACTCGCGCCAGATCGCTTCCAGGCAATCGTCCGGCAACGGCCCCTTGTTATATGACCGCACTTGATTCAGCACCTGCCGCTCACGCTCAGGGACGTAGATCGGGTTGTCGCCGGTCTGCTTGACCTTGCCGACCTCGACCACCACCTTGGCACGCTCGTTCAGCAGTTGGATGATCTGCTGGTCCAGCTCGTCGATGCGGGCTCGGAGGGGGGCTAACTGTTCGTCGGGGTTGCCGGGGTTGGTAGGATTCATGTAACCGGCATTGTAGCGGCGGCGAGCCGGTTTTGGCGATACGATACTCTGCGGACCGTGCCCGGCACCCCCGGCATCCCCCGGAAATCCCGGAATCCCTAAATAGGGCCGCATCAGAGGCCTGAATAACACCGCCGACCGCACGGACCGATCTGAGGTAGACCCACCATGGGGCAAGAACAACTCCAGGAAATGCTCGAAAAACTCGGCTCCGTTGGCGTCATGGCACCGGCCCTGGCACTGGGCGCGGGGCTGTTGCTCTGGCTGCTGGGCCGAAAGCTCGCCCGCCCGGCCTGTGCGTTCAGCGGCCTGATCCTCGGCGGGGTCGGTGGCGTCGTTCTGGGCGAATCCCTCGTCGACCAGGGCGGGATCATGCTGGCTATCATCATCGGCACCGCCATCGCCGGAGCCCTGCTCGCCGCCCTGCTCTTCCGCGTCTGGATGGCGATGACCGGCGCACTGATCTTCGGCCTCGTCGCCGCTGCCGCCGTATTGCTCTGGCAGCAGGCCCCGGCCGATGAAGCCGTGGAAACCGCGTCCGCTGATGTGTCTTATTTGACCGACAGCGATGACGATTCCGGGGACGCCTCTGACGGTGAACTCAAGATCGACATCCCCATCGACGCCCTGACCGACCCGATCCGCGAAGGTATTGCCTCCGCCATCGACGGCGCGGGTGACGAAGACGGTGAAGCCACCGCCACCGTCTCGATCGACAAAGAAGCCGCCGCCAAGATCGGCAACGCGATCCTCGACGCCCTGCGCGGCATGGCCGGGTACTACCGTGAATCGCTTGGCGACTGGTGGGCCGAGGCCGGCTCCGGCGTACGCGGCACCGTCATGATCGTCGGGCTGATCGCCGCGGGCATCGGCCTGCTCATCGGGCTGATCGGCCCCTACGTCGCCGCATCGATCCAGTCCGCCACCGCCGGCTCGATCCTCATGCTGTTCAGCTCGTTCTCCCTGCTCGCGCAGCTCATGCCCGAGCATCTGCACTGGCTCCCGGCGTCGCCCAGGGGCGTTCTGATCTGTTTAGGCCTGATAACCATTATCGGACTGGCGCTGCAGTGGACATTTTTCGCTGAGAAAGCCGATAAATAGCACGACGCCTAACGGGCGGCCCCCCACGTGATTGTTTGCCTTGGGCGCTTCCCCGACTACTTTTAGGAGCCGTGCGATGGTTTCCATCCTAGCCGCCAGCCAGTCCCCGCTTCAGAACCTTTTCGAGACCGTCACGGCCATGTTCTCCCGGCCGGACACGCTCGCGCAGCCCGAAGCCCTGGTCGAGAACCTCCACTCCCTCAGCGTCGTCTGGGCCGTCGTCTTCCTGATCGTCGGCCTGATGTGCATGCTCAACGGCTACCGGTTCTACAAGATCGCCACCGTCGCAATCGCGCTGTTGATCGGCCTGTTCGCCGGGTACTGGATGGGCCGGCAGATCGAAGCGCCGTTCATCGTCGCCGGCTGCATGGGGCTGCTGCTGGGCGCGCTCGCCTTCCCATTGATGAAGTTTGCCGTCGCCGTCTTCGGCGGGATCGCCGGTGCGTTCATCGGGGCCAACCTCTGGGCCGGCATCGCCTCCGCCATCAACAAAGCCACCACCACCGAGATCCCCACCGACGCCTACTGGATCGGCGCTCTGGTCGGCCTGATGCTCTGCGGCATGCTCGCGTTCATCCTGTTCAAGCTCTCGGTCGTGCTCTTCACCTCCGTCAGCGGTGCCACCATCGCCGTCCTCGGCGGGCTCGCATTGCTCTTAAGCTTCGAGCCCTGGCACGACACGATCAAGTCCGGCCTGACCGCCAGCCAACTGGTCGTCCCCCTGCTGGTCTTCGTCCCCGCCGTCATCGGCCTGATCCTCCAGGAATCCTGGCCCGACACCCAGCCCGCCCCCGCCGGCAAACCCGCCTAAACCGCACTTGGCCGAGGCCAACCGACCTCGTGTAGTCATATGTAATCAGTGATTTGTGAAGCGGACCGGAAGCGGTCCGCTTTTTATTTAGATGTGACATCAGAAGCAGCCCTATTACAGCTCCAACAAACCCCACGGTGCCCCGGAAGGTATTTGACTGTCAGATATTCAAAATGCTTTTTGTCTGTCACGCGTTTCCGACTTCCCCCACGGGAGAGCCAGGGGCGGCGCGATACGGCCTGATTCAGCTTCCGTGTAATTGTTGATTTCAAACCTCGGCGAACATCCGCCCATGGTCGATATCCCCGCCATCCCAACAACACATGGACGTGGGTGGCGTCTGTCGCAACCGCATATAAAAGGCAATGCTTTATTTCCGCGTAGCCACGAACCGCCTCAACGATATGTTGCTGTGTCGCATGATTAAACGTCGCCTCAACATCCTTCATTCGTTCGTGGTAGTAGCCCGCCATTATCGCATCACTTGGCAGAACACCCGTATCACGTCGTGTATATCCCCTTGCCCTGTCAGGCAGCCACGACCCGTAGCTGTGCAAGGTGATGAGGTAGACGGGCACGTGACCCCCTTGCGAGGCGTAGCCTCGCAGCTATGACTGTAGCGAGCAATGCCGCTGGCACCACGCCAACCATCGCTGGTTATAGCCGCTCCGTTACACGGTGCGAGCAGTTCACTGCGAACCGCGATTACCCCTGCGCCATCTTCCTCAAAACCGTATGCAGGATCCCGCCATTCCGGTAGTAGTCCACTTCGACGGGCGTGTCGATCCGGCAGGTCGTGTCGAACTCGACCTTGCTGCCGTCGGCTTTGGTGGCGATCACTTTGATGTCCTGGCGCGGCTCGACGCTGTCGTCGACCTGAATATCGAACGACTCTTCGCCGGTCAGGCCCAGGGATTCGTGGGTGACGCCGTCCTTGAATTGCAAGGGGAGGACGCCCATGCCGACGAGGTTGCTGCGGTGGATGCGTTCGTAGCTGGCGGCGATGACGGCCTTGACGCCCAGCAGGAACGTGCCCTTCGCGGCCCAGTCACGGCTACTACCCATCCCGTAATCGACGCCGGCCAGGACGACCAGCGGGGTGCCGGCGTTCTTGTAGTTCAGGCTGGCGTCGTAGATGGTGGTGACGTTGCCAGTGGTGAAGTCGGTGGTGAACCCGCCCTCGGTGCCGGGGGCGAGCTGGTTCTTGACGCGGATGTTGGCGAACGTGCCGCGGGTCATGACCCGGTCGTTGCCGCGGCGTGAGCCGTTGCTATTAAACAAAGTCTTGGGGACGTCGTTTTCGGTCAGGTATTTGCCTGCGGGCGAGTCGGACTTGATCGCGCCGGCGGGGCTGATGTGGTCGGTCGTGACCGAGTCGCCCAGCTTCGCCAGGCAGCGAGCGCCGGTGATCGGGGCAATCGGCTTGATGTCGCCGGTGAGCCCGACGAAGAACGGCGGCTCCTGGACGTAGGTTGATTTTTCCTGCCAGTCGTACAGCGCGCCGGTCGAGGTTTCGACGTCCTGCCACTCCTGCGAGCCGTCGAAGACGTTGGCGTACTGACTGACGAACTGCTCGCGGGTCACGCAGGACGCGACCGTGTCCTGGACCTCCTGCTGGGTCGGCCAGACGTCCTTGAGGAAGACGTCCTTGCCGTTGGCGTCCTGGCCCAGGGGGTCGTTCTGCAGGTCGATATCCACCGTCCCTGCGATTGCATAGGCGACGACCAGCGGCGGGCTGGCGAGGTAATTCGCCTTGATGTCCGGGCTGATACGGCCCTCGAAGTTGCGGTTGCCCGAGAGGACGCTGGTCGCGACCAGGTCGTTGTCGTTGATGGCTTTGCTGATCGGCTCCGGCAGCGGGCCGGAGTTGCCGATGCAGGTCGTGCAGCCGTAGCCGACGGTGTGGAAGCCCAACGCTTCGAGGTCTTCGGTGAGGTTGGCCTTGTTGTAATACTCGGTGACGACCTTCGAGCCCGGCGCGAGCGAGGTCTTGACCCAGGGCTTGCGCGTCAGCCCGAGCTTGCGGGCTTTGCGGGCCAGCAGGCCGGCGGCGATCATCACCTCGGGGTTGGATGTATTCGTGCAGCTCGTGATCGCGGCGATGACGACCGCGCCGTGCTTGAGCTTGAAGGCCTGGTCATCGTATGTGACATCCACGCCTTCGTAGCCCGGGTCGGCGGCGACGGCGGTCGAGGCCTGGTCGGCGGCGACCATCGCGGACTGCCCGCCCTCGTTGGTGAAGCTGCCGGTGTTTGAGCCCCCGCCCCCGGCCGGCTTGCCGAACGTGACCGACAGGTCCTGCCGCCACTGCGAGCCCATCGCCGAAAGGTTGATCCGGTCCTGCGGGCGCTTCGGCCCGGCCAGCGCGGGCTCGACGGTGGACATGTCCAGTTCAAGCACGTCGGTGTATTGAATGTCGTGCGCGTCGTCGCGCCACAGGCCCTGAGCCTTGCAGTACTGCTCGACGGTCTTGATCAGGTCTTCATCGCGCCCGGTCAGCCGCATGTAGGTCAGCGTTTGGTCGTCCACGGGGAAGAAGCCCATCGTCGCGCCGTATTCCGGAGCCATGTTGGCGATCGTCGCGCGGTTCGCCAGTGGCATGTGATCCAGCCCGCTGCCGAAGAACTCGACGAACCGGCCGACCACGCCGTGGGCGCGGAGCATCTCGGTGACGCGCAGCACCAGGTCCGTCGCGGTGCAGCCCTCGGCGAGCTTGCCGGTGAGCTTGAACCCAACAACCTCGGGGATCAGCATGTAGATCGGCTGCCCAAGCATGACCGCCTCGGCCTCGATCCCGCCGACGCCCCAGCCGACCACGCCCAGCCCGTTGATCATCGTCGTGTGCGAGTCGGTCCCGACCAGCGAGTCCGGGTACAGCACGCCATCCGCATCCCACACGCCCTTGGCGAGGTATTCCAGGTTCACCTGGTGCACGATGCCCGTCGCCGGCGGAACCACACGGAAGTTATCAAACGCCTGCTGGCCCCATTTAAGGAACTGGTAGCGCTCGTTGTTGCGTTCGAACTCTTTCTCGCTGTTGATCGACAGCGCGACGCCGGACGCGAAGGCATCGACCTGGACCGAGTGGTCGATCACAAGGTCGCAAGGGACTAGCGGATTGACCTTGGTCGCGCTGGCGTTGTCGTTGGTCATCCGGACGATCCCGGCCCGCATCGCCGCCAGGTCCACGACTGCCGGCACGCCGGTGAAGTCCTGAAGCACGACCCGTCCGGGGTTGAACGGGATCTCCTGCTCGCCGACGTTCTTGGCGTCGTAGGCGGCGAGGGCTTTGACATGCTCATCGGTGACGACATAGCCGTCGTGGTGACGCAGGCACGCCTCCAGCAGAACCTTGATCGAGTACGGCAGATTCGCGACCTCACCGATCCCTCGCAGGGCGTCTAATTCGTAGATGGTCCGCTCGCCAAGCGGGGTGGAAAGTGTCTTGCGAGCCTTGAAGGGGTCCGTTCCTGCGTTGTCGTGAGCTGTCATAATCAGTGTTTCCCTTGGGGTGAGCCCCGCATTCTAGCACGAAAACGGCCGGTTTACGAAGTTAGTAGCCCGGGCCCAGCATATCGATCACGCCCCCCGGCCAATCACGATCCGCCGGGTACACAAAGACCAGCGGGTCCCAGAACGCCGGCGTGTCAGGCCCTTCGGGGGCCTTGGAGTTCACCACCGGGTTATCGATCAGCATGGCCCCGAGCTTGTTATAGAACGCCCGGTTATGTGGCTCGGTCTGGTAGATCGCGAACGGGAAGACGCCCTGGTCTACCCGCTCGAACGCCCGCTGGACGACCAGCCTCCCGTACCCCCTGCCGCGGCGGGATTCATCGACCACAACGCCCGCCAAGCCAAGGATCGTAATCTCGCCCTGCTCGGTCTTGATGCGACGGGGGAACGTACTCGCCGACGCCACGCCCCGGCCGTCCTCGATCACCGCGTGCCACATCGGCCCCTCCGCCTCCGGGCCCGCGTATTCACACTGAGACTTGATCCGCTGTTGCGCCTCCGCCTCCGGCTCCACCGGCGGCGTGCGCGGCCAGGCACGATGAATCAAACCCACCAGCTGCACCGCCAGCGCCAAGTCGATCTCGCCCGGCCCGAATGATTTCACTTCATGCATAACCGCCCCTTAATCATTAGCCCGCACACACCAACCATCCGCAAATTTACGAAAAAAAGATTGACGCTTGCGATACCGGACAATTATCATAGTGGGTTAGTAGAGGGCCTCATATCAACGCTTGATGGGCGGAAGGATGAAACCTCTAGACGCAGACACTTCGGGCAACTCTACCTCAACCGGACACACCCCGGGTCGATCTGCATCTGCATGGATCGTTGCCGCCTGCCTGCTGGCGATCGCCCCCCACCGAAGGCTTTGTCTCATTCGGCAACGCACTCATTCTTTCACATAACTGACAACCGTTCGATTCAACAGCCACAGGTTGTTATCAAACGATTTACGACCTCCCCGCTGCCTGCGTGAGCGGTGGAAAGCCTGACAATTCAGGCTCGTATCACCATATAAAATATATAACACGGCACAAAAACCACTTGCATAATACCCGACTTTACCAATATTATTACATGTATAAACATTTGATTCATGTACGGTTTAAAAGGGGAGGCCAGAAGTGATACGTTCTACTTTGCGTGCTGCAGCCGCAGCGATCTGTGTTTTAACCACCTCATTGCAAACAGTACATGCCGACACCATCGAGTGGCGCGGACATCAGGCAGACGCGACTTCTCAGCCGATTAACGAAGCCGTCGTGTCATGGTTGCACGGCGACGCTTGGCTGAACTACATCCCCCCTGGCACAGATGATTTTGTCGTTCTCACAGACCATCAGAGTTCATACAACTACTCGGGCCCTTGGAACGTCTACTTCGGCGACTTCATCCACGATCGGCAATTCCTAAGCGACATCACCATCCCCGGCGGTGCCAGCGAAATCACACGCCTCGAAGTGCAGTCCGGCGACTTCACATTCAACTTTGATCCATACCTCGCTGGCCAATCCGACCCCTTCCCCGGCGGCGCACAGCCTGGCTCATTAACAGTCCAGAATGCTTTAATTGTAGGCCAAGATCAACCCGCCACACTACGCCTCGCTGGCCCGGGTGTATTACAAACAGGCTCTGTTGCCCTCGGTGATCCGCATGATAATAGCGGCGATTTTTCATCCGGCCTAGGCGGAGGAAACGCATTCTTAGAGGTCCATGGTGCCAGCACCATTTTTCAGAATAATGGCAACACACAGATCGGCGGAGATGGTCCGGGCGAACTGCATGTACACAGCGGCGCAAGCTATACCACGAACTTCACCGGCCTGGCCCACCAACCCGGCAGCGAGGCATACGTTACCGTGTCTGGACCAAACACAACCTACACAGGATCACTGTATTACGTCGTCGGTATCCAAGGCAGTTCCTTTGTCTCCGTGACCAATGGCGCTGAAATGATTGTCGATGGTTTAAGTATCGGCGAGCAATCGGGAGCAGTCGGTACGGTTAATGTAAGTGGCGGCGCTCAATTGACCACAACCAATTACCTGGGCATCGGCAATGGAGATGGCGCCACGGGTGATTTCCAGGCACAAGGAAGCGGCACCCTGATCAACGCCGGGGGCTGGGGCTTTCACGTGGGGGATGCCGGTGCCGGCGAGGCCAGTGTACGCCTCGGCGCCGAGGTAGTAACACCCCGGCTTCATGTCGGTGGTGCGGCGACCGGCGAAGGTATACTCACGGTATCAAGCAATGGCAAGATCACCGTAGGTGTGGATGCGATGATCGTTGGGGAGTTTGGTGATGGCGAGTTGAAGATCAATAACGGCGGCGAACTGGATGCAACGGCTTCCGGTTACTCCGCCATTGGTGACCACGCCGGGAGTGTCGGTTCGCTGATAGTCAACGGCAACGGATCACGTCTGGACGCAGATGTGTTGAGAGTTGCTTACTCCGGGACAGGATCCATGGAAGTCTCCGCAGGTGCCGACGTCATACTCAATGATATCTACGTCGGCGACCAGGCTAACGGAGTAGGTACTTTGGACGTCACCGGGTCCGGCTCCACCCTCACCGCGAACGTTCGCTTGATCGTCGGGTCATACGCCGGCTCCATGGGTACCGCCACCTTCAGCAACGGCGCCGTCATCGACGGTACAGGCTTCTACAACGCCATCGCCACCGAGGGTGGCACCGGCCAGGTCACCGTCGATAACGCCGAATGGCACACCGGCGAGTTCCACGTCGGCCAACGCGGCAACGGCACGCTCAACGTCACCGACGGCATCATCACCACCAGCAACTTCGCCACCCTAGGCCGCTTCGATAACGGCGTCGGCGTCGCGACAATCTCAGGCCCAACCGCCAATTGGGCCGTCAACGGCATACTCGCCATCGGCCCACTAGGCTCGGGCGAACTGTTTGTCGAAAACGGCGCGTCAGTTTCCTCGCAAACCCTATTTATCAGCGACTACGCCGGCGTAGGGTCGCCCAACGGCCTGGTCGATGTTGACGGTACCGGATCATTGCTGACTGCGGCAAATGCCTACGTCGGACGCTCTAACATCACCACCGCCAAACTTGAGGTGGGCAACAACGCCGTCGTCGAAATCGCCGACACACTCGAACTCGGACAGACCGGCACGCTCACGACACACAACGGAGGCCTGATCCAGATAGGCACGCCACCGGTCTCACTCGCCGACGCTGACAGCCCGTTCTCCTCTGGTGTCGTCACCACCGGCAACGGCACACTCGACCTCCGTGGACTGATAGAAGGCGACCTTCACAACGACGGCACGGTCACCGCATACAAAAATACGCTCGTTGGCGTGATGGGCGCATATACACAAACCGCCAATGGGACACTGGACCTGACACTGGTCAACAACAACCCAAACCTGGGCGTCGTGAATTTTTTGGGCGACGCCCAACTGGATGGCACCCTATCCCTGACCCTGCAATCCCTCCTGGCACTTGGCGATACCGTCAAGATTATCAAGGCCAACAATATCACCGGCCAATTCGCCAACGTCACCGGAAACGACATCGGCAACGACCTGGCCCTGAAAGTGATTTATCAACCGGACACCGTCTTGGTCGAAGTTATCAGTGCTATCATTCCAGGCGACCTGGACTCCGACGGCTTCGTTGGCATCAACGACCTGAACCTCGTCCTGGCAGCCTGGAACCAGAACGTCCCGCCCGCCGACCCCCTGGCCGACCCTTCAGGCGACGGCTTTGTCGGGATCGACGACCTCAACACCGTTCTGGGCAACTGGAACGCCGGCACGCCACCACAGTCGACTCGCCCTGCTCTCCAGACAAGTATCCCTGAGCCGACCTCCGCCACCTCGGTCGTCTTGTGCATATTTGCCCTGTGCCGCTGGCGGGCCTGATCCAGTCCGGATTCATCCAGATCAATCCACCCAGAACAACTTTAACCCTTATATACAAATGACATATGTGTCATTATGGGTAGCATTGCAGCGTCTGTATGCGTTTGAACAAGCAATTGCCTTAATTCTGCGCAGTAGACAAGACTACTTGCATTACAACTAGACAATTTGTAAACTGGCACCTGATTTCTAGCCAATAGGCGGTCTCTTGCAGTGTTGACGCAGGGCTTCCCGGCGTCGGCCTGAGACTGGCTGGCAGGATGAGTGTGTTTAACGAACTGTAATTACCCAAGGTCCCTTTCAACAGGAAACAGGAGCGTAAGGTCAATGAGTGGCACCAACGCAAGGACACGAGCAGTCACCGCGGTGACGAATTACAAGCCCAGCACCGAGACGCTGGACTACAACAAGACGCCGAACAATGAGCTGTTCGGCATTAACGTCTTCGGCCCAACCGCCATGCGGGAAAGGCTGCCCAAGAAAATCTACAAGATGGTCATCAAGACCATCGAAGACGGCGCGAAGCTGGACGAGTCTGTCGCCGACGTGATCGCCGCCGCGATGCAGGACTGGGCGATCAGCAAGGGCGCGACTCACTACGCACACGTCTTCTATCCGCTGACCGGCCTGACCGCCGAGAAGCACGACTCGTTCTACGGGCCCGACGGCCACGGCAACGCCATCACCGAGTTCAGTGGCAAGCAACTGATCCAGGGCGAACCCGACGCGTCGAGCTTCCCCTCCGGCGGCATCCGCGCGACCTTTGAAGCACGCGGCTACACCGCATGGGACGTGACCAGCCCCGCCTATATCATGGAGAACCCAAACGGGACGACACTGTGTATCCCCACGGCGTTCGTTTCATGGACCGGTGAGGCGCTCGACAAGAAGACGCCCGTTCTGCGTTCGATGCAGGCGCTCAATACGCAGGCTCAACGGATCACCACGCTCTTTGGCCACGATGATCTCCCGCCGATCAAAGCAAGTGGTGGCCCTGAGCAGGAATACTTCCTGATCGACCGAAACTTCTTCTTCGCCCGCCCGGACCTGATTAATGCTGGCCGGACGCTGTTTGGCGCTTCGCCCCCGAAGGGCCAGGAGTTCGACGACCACTACTTCGGCGCGATCCCCGAGCGCGTGCTTGCGTGCATGCTCGAGACCGAGCGTGAACTGTACAAGCTGGGCGTCCCCGTGAAGACCCGTCACAACGAGGTCGCCCCGGGCCAGTACGAGATCGCCCCGGTCTATGAAGACGCCAACGTCGCAACCGACCACCAGCAACTAGTCATGATTACGCTGCGTCGTGTCGCCCAGAAGTATGGCATGGAATGCCTGCTCCACGAGAAACCCTTTGCCGGGATCAACGGCTCGGGCAAGCACCTGAACTGGTCGCTGGGCAACAGCGTCGTGGGCAACCTGCTTGAGCCCGGCGCTACGCCACATGACAACGCGCAGTTCCTGGTGTTCTGCTCGGCGGTGATCCGTGCGGTGCATAAGTTCAGCCCGCTGCTGCGTGCGGTCATCGCCCACGCCGGCAACGACCACCGCCTCGGTGCCAACGAGGCCCCGCCCGCGATCATCTCGATCTTCCTGGGTGAGCAGCTCGCCGACGTCTTCGAGAAGATCGGCAAGACCGGCACCGCCAAGAGCAGCAAGAAGGCCGGCACGATGCACATCGGTGTGGACACCCTCCCACCGCTGCCTAAGGACGCGGGCGACCGCAACCGAACCAGCCCGTTCGCCTTCACCGGCAACAAGTTCGAGTTCCGGGCACTGGGATCCGCCCAGTCGATCGCTGGCCCGCTGGTCGCACTGAACACGATCATCGCCGAAAGCCTGGACTACGCAGCCACCGAGCTTGAGAAGGCCACCAAGGGCGACCCCAAGAAGCTCAACAAGGCCGTCGAAAAACTCGTCCAGAAGATCATCAAAGAGCACGGCGCGGTCATCTTCAATGGCGACGGGTACTCGGAAGCCTGGCACAAGGAGGCTGAAAAACGCGGCCTGCCCAACAACCGGACGACACCGGACGCCCTGCCCGCCATCACCGACCCCGAGGTCATCAAGGCGTTCAGCAAGTACAAGGTGCTGTCCAAGCGTGAGCTCACCGCCCGCCAGGAGATCTATACCGAGCAGTACGCTGGCGTGGTCAACGTTGAGGCGATCCTGACCATGCGTATCGCACGCACGATCATCTTCCCCGCAGCGGTCCGGTACCAGAACGAGCTGGCACAGACCTGCACGAATCTCAAGGCCAACGACATCGATTTCGACACCAACACGCTCGACAAGGTCACCGACCTGGTCAAGGGCCTGCAGGACGCGATCGACGGCCTGGAGAAGGCGATGGACCACCACGCCAAGTCCGTCAAGGCCGAAGCCCGTCACGCCTGCGACGTGATCCTCCCAGCCATGCTCGCCGTCCGCGAGGTCGCCGACCAATTGGAAGTCATCGTCGCCGACGACCTCTGGCCGCTGCCGACTTATCAGGAAATCCTGTTCATCAAGTAAACAGGCCTACCAACCGCGTAAAACCCTCCAAGCCCACGCATCACCCGGTGCGTGGGCTTTTTTGTGATCGGTATGAACCGCGAAGGCGCGAAGAAGAGGAAGAAGAGAAGTTAACCGCCAAGACGCGGAGGACGCAGAGAAAGGCGCGCAGATAAGTCAGGCAGGGAAGGCCTCCGCAGGCTGAGCAGATGACGTAGATTTGGAAGTAGAAACTGCGCGACAGGCCTCA
Source organism: uncultured bacterium (assembly GCA_965368605.1). GTDB lineage: Bacteria > Planctomycetota > Phycisphaerae > Phycisphaerales > Phycisphaeraceae > JAJRRS01. Next base: position 13,581 of record CBDUNP010000036.1, read on the forward strand.
AAGGGTACGCGGACGGATCACCTTTTCCGGAAGAGGTAGCGAGTGAAGTCGACGAGGCCGGCGAAGCGGTAGCTGGGGTCGATGTAGTGCTGGATGACGTAGAAGACGAAGTAGTAAGCACGGCAGAACGCCCAGATCGCGATGGCCAGGAGCAGTGCGATCTTCAGGGAGGGCTGGGCCAGGACGATACCGGCGGCAGCGATCACCCCCAGGAGCAGGAAGAGGACGCCTTTGAGGTAGAGGAGCTTGGGGCTCTTGATGTCCCCGAGGTCCAGACTGTTGCCTGAAGACGGAGATTCGGGCTGTGAGCTGGAAGGATCGGTGGGCATAAGTCCCTCGGTGTCGACCACCAAAGACGCGGCTTTCGGCTAGGTAGCCGAGCGTTGTGAGGTGGGCGATATCGTTGAGGTTGGAGATGAAAGGCCGCGGTGGGATTCGAACCCACGTTGAGCAAGCTCAGCTGATTTGCAATCAGCCCCCTTAGTCCACTCGGGCACGCGGCCGTAGGTAGGGAGTATAGGCGATGTAAGCCGGTGGGTGAAATCGCTCCCGACCGGGGCGGCTTCCCGGGGCCTGCGACGCCTGCGGTTATGACCTGCGCTGGAGCGTGGGGTCGGTGAGTTGTCCGGGGTGTGGGGAGAGGATTGTGGGTACGGGCGAGACGCGGGGGTGAAAGCGGATTCATCCGACGCTAAGCCGCAAGCGGCGGGCGGGGAAACACATGTTCATTGACGGCGTGCTGAAGCGCGCCTTGCCGCAACAAGGCAGAAAGCTGATTTTTATAGCGGGGCTTGACATATCATAAATGTATGATATATTGATATTATGAGCAAATCATTCCCGCCGCCGATCGCGATGGACGACCTGGAGGCCTGTGCGCAGGTGCTGCGGGTGCTGGCGCACCCACACCGGCTGAAGTTTGTCGAGCTATTGATGGATGGGCGTTTG
>CBDUNP010000037.1:0-14443 GCA_965368605.1 uncultured bacterium
AGACGCTGGATCGTTCCAGCAGGTCGAATTGCGGCGAGCGCATGTATTTGATGTAGGTTTCGCCGACGAGTTGGTCGAAGCTCTCCCAGTTAATCAGCCGGCCCTGCCCGCCGTCGGCGGTGGGGTTGTCGTACTTGCGATCTTCGACGAGTTTCTTTTCGAATTTTTGTGCGAGTTCGACGTAACGCTGGAAGGTGCTGTAACGCCCCAGCAGCAGGCCCTCGCGGAACGACCGGATCAGCATCGACTCGATGAACGGCCGGGCGACCTGGTCGGTCATCTGCCAGTCTTCACGGATCTCGGTGACGATCAGGTCTTCCAGTGTGAGTTTGTACCGACCCATGACGAGGTTGTGCGGGTCTTGGCCATAGAGGTCGCGGATCTGTTTGTAGTAGGCCTGGGCCTGTTCGATGTCGCCATAGAGGTACGAATAAAGCACGGCGCGGAGCAGGAAGTTTTCGTGGCCCTGCTTGAAGGCTTTTTCGTTGCCGCCCCCGGCCCAGTCGATCTGGACCTGGCGTTCGTTGGCCTCGACCATCGCGTCGCCGTAGGCATCAATGAATCTTGGGTCGGGGACGGTGTCGATCCGGCCGTTCATCGGGTTGTAGGTCAGCGAGCCGCTGTTCATCAGCATCTGCATGGCGTGGATGACCTGGCGGTCGGTGTTCAGGACATCGATCTTGGTGCGGTCCTTGAGTTCGCCGGCCTTCTCGACGCCGGTCGCGCCCCAGTAGCAGGCGTGGCTCCCGGGGTGGCGCCAGTCCATCGGGCCGAACTTCACCATCAGGTCGTACATCCGGCGCGGCGACATGTGGTAGTCCTCAATGAGGACCTTGGCCTGGAGGAACGGGATCAGGTGTTTTTCAAATGTTTCTTTGTTCTCAGGATCGTTGACGATCTGTGCGAGCTCGGTGTAGCGCGGGTCCGCGTACTCGGCGCCCGGCCCCACGTAAGGCTCGAACATCTTGATCCGCCCGTAGGCTCGCAGCCCCTCCTGGTCCGGCTCAAACCCGATCTTGCGGAGACGCGCCACCAGCTCTTGGGTGGGCGCGTGGGTTTCGTACAAGTGCGTCAGCGGGTCGCGTACGTTTTCCGTATCGACCTCTTCCGAGAAGTATTTGTCGGCGGCGTCGGCGATCGGCTTGAAGCGACTAATTGCAACCTCGGTCGTCGCGCCGACGGTCGGCGTGCCCAGCAGCTCCTGCCATTCCGCGGCGAGCTGGGCCTTGTAGTACCGGTTCATGTCGTCGGTGCGTTGGCCGATCTTGTGGAAGAACGTCCAGCCGAGCTGGCGGTAGATGGCGATGTTGTTGGGGTTGTAGACGATGCCCTCGTCGCGAAGGAGCTTGATGCCTTTGTTGACCCAGTCCCAGCGTTCCTCGGGCGTGTGTGTGAGGACGGAGATGTTGTAGGCCATATTCCAGGACTGGAAGACCCAGACTTGCCCGAACCTTGGCTGGAGGGTGGTGATCCAGCCGGCGGTGGTGTTGGCCTCGAAGAGCTTGCCCTCGCTCTTGAGTTTTTCGGCACGGTACCAGAGGAAGTCGGCGGCGATCCCGCGGAACGTGCCGAGCGAGGCGGCGAGCAGCGCGTACTTGGGCGCGTCGCCGTAGCGTGTCTCGTGGACGATCTGCAGGTCGACGCGTTGCTGATTGATCGGTGACACCAGCAGCGTCGAGCCGAATACACACAGCACCGCAACAAGCACCGCAACGGATTGGAGCCAGCGTCCTCGCATCATACCGTGACCCTCGCTAACTCCCGGCCGCGGAAGATCAGCCAGCCGAGCAATCCAACAAACGCGGTCCACACGCCGCCGGACCAGACCACCGCGCGGTAGAGCATGTCAAACGGAACCACGCGCCCGTCGGAGACCAGCGGTGTCGGGTTCAACTCGCCAAACGAGGGTGTCACCAGCATGAACCCCGACGCGATGAGCTTGATGATCAGCTTGAACAGGTCGTAGTACTCGCCCTCAGAAATTAATGAGAGCGCTTTGCCGATGATCCACACGATTTTCTGGAAGAACGGTACAGAGTCTTTGGGGAAGGCCGCGTAATATTGCAGCGACTCGGCGAGGTAGGCGTTGCCGGCGGCGGTGAAGTAGACCAGCATGCAGACCAGGGACGCGACCGGGAAGCTCAGGTAGGCCCCGGCCGCGAGCCCGAGCATCGCCAGGAAGATCAGCCGCATCCAGATGACGATCAGCGTGCGTATCAGGTTTTCCTCAAACCCGCCGACGCGGTAGAGGATCTCCACGCCGTCTTTAGGATTGAAGTTCAGCACCGGCTGACGCTGCCCGCCGGGCGCGGGGTTGTAGATGTCGATGCTCAGCCCGCCCTGCTCGTCGATGACCTGCGGGGGGATGTCGATGACGTGGAAGTTGTTCTCCGCGAGCTTCAGGAAGCCCTCGCCGGTGGTGATGCCTTCTTTCTGGAAGACCCGGCCATTGATGCGCATGCCGATGTAGACAAACCCGTTCAACGAACTGCCCGCGAGCTTGGGCTTGAAGCGGAGCTGCAGCGGCTGATTGTATTTCAGGGCGTCTTCGAGGTTGTTAAACCGGTAGGTCTTGGCCGACTGGTTGGGGATCGAGAACCACTGGAGCATGACCTTCTGCTGGAGCTCGGCGCGGTCGGCGGGGGTGACGGTCTCCGGCGCGTCGCCGGGATTGCCGTAGCGTTCAGGGTCGTCTTCTCGGGCGCTTTCCAGCAAGGCTTCATACATCCCCTGCAACTCGCCGGGGTTCGGGGGCGTCGGCTCGACCCACTGCCGGCTTGCCAGCACCTGGCTCTGGACCGCGAGGCGGTCGGCGTTGTCCCGGGCGGGTTGGCCGTTCAGCAGCATCGTGAACGAATAGATGCCGGCGCCCGCGACTGTCAGCAGCAGCAGGTTCAGCAGCGTGATGCCAAGCCACTTGCCGATCAGGTATTCGGCACGGTTGACGGGCTTGGTCAGTGTCAGGAATATCTGCCGCTGCGACTGCTCGCGCGTGATCGTGGCGATCGAGAGGAACAGCGTCATCAGGCTCAATAGCGCCGAGGTCGCCATCAGCGACCAGGTCAGGAACGAGGTGATCCGGTACTTCAGGAAGTCGTCCTGGTCGATGATGAAGGGGAAGACGGAGATCAGGATCGCGACGCCGACGATGAAGACCAGGGCGACCTTCATACGGATGGCTTCGTCGATGAGCGTGCGTGCCACACCGAACACCGCGACGCCCGGGGACAGGAAGATGCGGATCAGCCAGAGCCCGGCGTAGAAGATGATCGCCATCGAGTAAGCGCCGAGGGTGGCGATCACCATGTCGGTCCAGCCCATCGCCCAGAAGACCAGGATCAGCAACTGCGTCATCGCGGTCCCGACCAGGATGACACCGAAGCGGCGGACCCAGGGGACTTCGCGCCAGACGATCAGGCCGTAGATGACCCACGCGTTGATGAGTATCCCGCCGATGCGTCCGACGATGTCACCGATCGCCGCGGAGCCCTGCAATTTCAGCAGCAAAGCCAAGCCCGTGGTCGATGCGACCAGGGCGAGCAGAACAATCAGCCACGTCTTCCAGCTTCTGCGCATAATGCTTTCAGCCACGGCCGCGCCTCGACGACGCCGGCCGGGCAACTCAGTTCTTCGGTGGGTCTTTCTTCTTAATCAGCGAATCGATCAGGCTTGTATCGGCCTGTTCTTCTGCGGGCGGTTCCGGCTCATTCGTTTCGGGGGCCGGCGTGTTCTTATTTGTGAGCGCGCCGATGACCTCGTCTTCCTCTGCCGGGGCTTCTTTCGAAGGCTCCGCGCGGGCCGGCGATTGTTCCGGCGTGTCCGTCGGGGTTGTCTTGGTGGTGAGCTGGTTGATCAGGTCTTCCCCCCCACCGTCGGCCCCGTCGCCGCCTGCAGCCAGGAACGTGGCGATCTTCCCGCCGGACTGCGCGCCGCTGGTGGCGGCACCCGAGGCCTGGGCTTCGGCGACGATGTTCAGGAACAGCGCCTCGAGTTTCTGCCTCGGCCGGGTGATCGCGGTGTCGTAGACGCCCTCGGATTCCAATGCCCGGATGATGCGTTCCTCGGTCTGGGGGTCCATCGCGGGGGTCGAGATCAATGTTCGGTCGTGCTGCTCCAGCAGTTCGTCGATCTGCCCGTAGCGCCGGACCTTGCCGCCGTACATGATCGCGACGCGGTCGGTGACGTCTTCGACGTCGGACAGCAGGTGCGAGCAGAGCAGGATCGTCTTGCCGCGCTCGGCGAGGCTGACGATGACGCGCTTGACGTCCGCGGTGGCTATCGGGTCCATGCCGGAGGTGGGTTCGTCGAGGATGAGCAGGTCCGGGTCGTTGATGAGTGCCTGCGCCAGGCCGATCTTCCGCTGCATGCCTTTGGAGTATTCGCCGATCGGCCGTCGTGCGACGTGCTGCAGGCCGACCATCTCTAACAGTGTTTCGATCCGTGGCTTGCGGATGCCGCGCTTCTGATGGAACAGGCGGGCGTAGTATTCGAGAGTCTCGTAGGCGTTGAGGAACGGGTAGAGGTAGGTCTCTTCGGGGAGGTAGCCGATGCGCTGCTTGTTTTTCACATCGCGCGGGTGTCGGCCGAAGACGGCGATGCGTCCGGAGGTCGGGTGCAGCAGGCCGAGGATCAGCTTGATGGTCGTGCTCTTGCCCGAGCCGTTGGGCCCGAGCAGGCCGAAGACCTCGCCCTTTCGGATATCAAGCTCGATGTCGTTGACCGCCTTGACGCGGTTGCGTAGCCAGAAGTCCTTGAAGACCTTGGTGAGCCCGATGCACTTGACGACCATGTCCTGGGACAGTGGCGCCTTGGTCGGGTCGGCTTGTTGTGTAGCGGCTTGAGTCATGGGGTTCCTACCCTCTTGCCCGGTCGTGCGTCGGTTGGGCTACTGGTTTAACTGCATCTGGGCGTCGCGTTCGGCCTGTTCGAGCCGTTCCTGTTCACGCTTCCTGCTCAGCTCGGGGTCGGCGTTGAGTTCCAGGTACAACTGCCCGCCGTTGTTGTAGAGTGTTTCGATGTCGCCGGTGAAGATCTCTTCACGGGCCTGCTGCCACGCCCGGCTGGCGAAGAGCCCGGGCGATTCGCGGTACTTGCTTAGGAGTGTACGGAAGCTGTCGGCCTCGGACTTGACGCGCTCGACGGTCTCCGTGCGGTAGGTGTTGGCTTCGCTGATCAGGCGTGAGGCGTCGCCGCCGATCGCAGCGCCGCCCAGTTCGGCGGGCATGCGTAACTGATCAAACGCGGTGTCGATCTTTGCGGATAACGCCTCGGCCGCGGCGGTGTCGTTGGCGGACTGGGCGAGCTCGTACTCACGGACGAGCGTGAACAGCGCGTCGTGCGCTTCGCCGGCGGCGGTGGTCAGGAGGTTGGTGCGTTGCTGGCGGGCGGCGTTGATCTTCTGCGACCGCTCGCTCTCGGCGTTGGTCACGCTGTTGTACGCGGGCTGGACCGCCAGCGGTGCTTCGGATTTATCCACGGCCAGGCGGTCGATCTTGATGCCGGCTTCCAGGCCGTCCAGCGCGTCCTGCATCCGCTGGATCGCGGCGGACCGGCCGAACTCGCCCTTGATGAAGTCGTCGGCGTTCATCCGAGCGGTGGCGTAGACGATGCCCTGCTCGGCGACGTTGGCGACCAGGTCGTCGGCGAACATCATGGGGTAGGTCTCGGTCCCGACGGGGTATCGTGGGTCGCCGGGCTTGACCTGGCCGACGTTCTTCACGAAGTCGATGACGTTGTTGACGGTGTAATAAACCGTGAACCGGCCGTGGACGATGTTGGCGTCGCCGGTAAGTAGCGAGCCGTCTTTTTCGGGGTTCAGGGGTTGGCCGGGTCGGTTGCTGCCTGCTGCGCCGGGTTCGTACCAGAAGGTATCCAGGATGTTGACGGAGCGCTGTGTGGTCGGGACGTAGACTTTTTCTTCAACCGGGTAGGGCCAGCCGACGTACCAGCCGGGGTTGTAGACGAGCCCTTCGTTCTCGCCAACGATCTTGCCGAACTGCAGGCGGACGACCTGTTGCTGTGGCTTGACGGTGAAGACGCCGGTGGAGGCGTAGAAGATCAGCATGAAGAACATGATGACCTTGAGGATCATGAAGCTGACACGCATCGCGTCGGCGAGCGACTTCTGCGCCGGGTCGGCCGGCTCAAAGGGCTCGTGTTCGTGATGGTGATGGTGGTCACAATCATCGTCGTGGGAGTGGATGAACGGGTTTTTTATCTTTTCAGCCATGGGGCGTTTTCTGTTTGAGTTCGTGGTTCGGTGGGTTCGGGTTCAATCGCCGGGGTGCCGGGGCTTACCGGCCGGGCTCGATGGGTGACTCGCCGGTCAGGGGCTTTAAGAACCAGAGCTGGTTGGCGTCCAGCACGAACGTGGTGTTATGAGCGAGCATCTTCTGCAGCGCCTCGATCTGCCTTTGGAAGATGGCGAACTCGGGGTCTTCACGGAAGGCGCTGAAGTACTGCGCGGCTTCGCGGTTGCCTTCGTCGCGGATGGCCTGGGCGCGGCGTTGCGCGAAGGCGAGGATGCGGCTCTTGGCGGTCTCGGCCTGGCTGATGATGGTGTTGGCCTCGGCGTCGCCCTCGGCGCGGGCCTTCTCCGCCAGGCTCTCACGGGTGGACACCATCGCCGCGAAGACGTTCTGCGTGGTCTCTTCCGGGAGCACGATCCGGCGGATGCCGACGCGCTCGACCTTGATCCCGAAGCCGGGGTTCATGGCGTTAAGTTTCTCGCGGAGCTGTTCCAGGCTCTTCTGCTCGATCTCTTCGAGCTTGATCTTTTCGGGGTCGGCGTTGACCAGCTGATCGAAGCGGTAGGTCGAGATGACGACCTTCAGCTCGCTGAGCATGGAGGTGAGTTGGTCCTGGGCTTCCTTCTCGCTGTTGATCTGCTTGAAGAAGGTGTAGGGGTCTTCGATCCGCCAGGCGAGGTAGAGCTTGACGATCACGGAATACCCGTCGGCGGTGAGGATCTCGTTGGACTGGTCTTCCAGGAGCTGGACCTTGGTCGAGTAGACGTGGATCTTCTGGATAGGCGAGGGCAGCTTGAAGCCGTACCCGGGCTCGAGGATCAGGCTGCCGGGGTTGTCCGGGTCGATGCTGCCGTCGGCGAGTCGCACGGGCTCGGCGGCCTTGTCCCATGTGGTGCGGACGGCGACCTGGTCATAGCGGACCTGGAACATGACGGCGTAGGCCGCGAGGACGGCGATAACCAGGATGGCGACGAGGAAAATAAGTTTGTTCTTCATGGCGTTCGTCTCTCTTACGATCGAGCTTGTCGTGTGCGTGTGGTTTGGTCTGTCTGCATGGGCGGTGCGCGATGCACGCCCGTATAACTTTATGAATACGGGTTAAGTGGTTATTCCACGTTGAATGCGTTGAGGTTGCTGGTGGTGGTTTCTGCGTTAAAGCGGATGATCGGCGGGACCGGCTGCTCACCGACCAGGATGTACTTGCGTCGGTCGGCCAGGCCCTCGGCTAATGCGTTGAGGTACTCCCGGGCCATGTAATACTTCGGCCCCTGCTGGTAGGCGAAGAAGCGTGACGCGGTGCGCATCGCGCGGGCGCGTTCGCTTAACGCGTATTCCCAGCGGTAGGCCCGGGCCTGGTGGATTAGCACGGTCGCTTCGCCGCCGGCCTCGTCCAGAAGTTTCTCGATGTCGATCTTCTTCTGGGTGATCTGGTCGGCGATGGCGTCGGCCTTGGCCTGGTCGTAGCCGTCGCTGAGGCGCATCGACTCCAGGGACTGCTGGAGCGTGACGACTTCCTGGATGGCGGCGTCGATCTTCAGGGCCTTGTCCTGCGTGCCGGCGATCTCGGCGAGTTGGGCGACGGCCTTGCGGTGCGCTTCCTGGATCTTGGTCTTCTTCTGCTGACGCGCGTCGATCTGTTCGTGGAACTTCTTGGCGACGTCGCCTTCCATCGGCGGATGCACCGCTTCGATCCCGACGTAAACCACTTCGACACCAAGCTCGAGGTCATCGGCGTCGGCCTGGATCTGTTCGCGTAGCTTGGCGCCGGCGGTGATCCGGGCGGAGGTCAGGAGTGAATCAATATCGTGTGTGGCGAAGTAGGTGTTGAATCGCCTTTCCGCCAGTGCTTCGAGCATGTCCGCGGGGTGGCCGGGATCATCCAGGGCAAGCTTGCTGTAGGCCCGCAGCCCGTCGTCGGCGATGTGGTACTTGATCACGCCCAGGCCGCCGGCGAGCTCGCCCGCCGCGGCGTCGATCTCTTCGTTCTTTTCATTGGCGTACCGGCTCGGGGCGGTGACCATGTAGCTCTCGCCTTCGCCGGAGTGTTGGGTCGTCCAGAGGATGGCGACGTCGCGATTGAAGTTGTCCGCGGAGGAGCCGACGTTGATCTCGTGGATGCGCGAGGCGTCGTATTTGTAGGCTTTGCCCAGGGGCCAGGGCAGTTTCCAGTGCAGGCCCGGGCCGACTTCGCTGTTGTCGGTCAGTGCGCCCAGGCGGGTGACGATGGCGCGTTGGTGCGGGGCGACGATGACCATCGACGTGAACCCGAACAGGATCAGCAAACCGACGATGACGAGCTTGGGGATGGCCTGAGAGAGCTGTCGGTAGAACCAGCTGTCGGAGACTTCGATGCCGAACTGGTAGTCGATGGCTTCGCTGACGATCTTGGCAAGCGACTCGGGGCGGGTCAGCCAGCCGAGGATGCGGCTGTCGAACGCGGGGCGGGGCATCTGCCCGGGGCGGCGGGGCTGATAGAACCCGAAGATAAACCCCAGGAGCATCTCAAAGCCCAGGAGGATCATCACCACCGGTGCGATGACCGACAGGGCCGGGAAGAAGTTCTTGACGTTCCACGCCAGCAACGCGGCGGCCACGATCATCAGGAACGTGATCACGCAGTTGCCCATGAGGTAGCCGGCCCCGCCGCGGAGCAGCTTCCATTCCTGGACCTTGGTCATCCCGGCGACGTAGCGCGAGACGATAAACGCCAGGAACCAGACGACCAGCGAGACGATGGCGACGGCCCCGGCGCTGTAGCCGTAGAACCCGCCATCGGAACCAAACAGGGCGGCGATGTCGGCAAAGAACGCCGGGTTTTCAACCTCGTGGGTTGAGCGGTACTCGTTGACCGCGGCCCGGAGCATCCCAAAGCCGACGGCGATGAGGTAGAACGAGACAAGCAGGCTGACGATGTTCAGCCCGTACTTATATAGATTGTCCAGGCGTTTCTGGGCGATCTGCAGCTGCTGGCCGGCCTCGTCGAAGAGCGCGGCGGCCTGTGCGTCCTGGGCGGCGAGCTGTTCGGTCTCCAGCGCCTCGACCCGTTCCAGGCGGTGCTGGTTGTAGACGACCCAGAGGATGATCCAGATCGGGATACCGCCGAGGTAGTACCAGGCGATGGTGTTGATGGCGGTGGAGCCGGCGTAGAGCCCGGTCAGCGCGGTGAGGATCGTCAGGAGGACCTGGATCGCCAGCCCGATGAGGACAGCGTTGGCGGCCCGGCGGTAAGATTGTTGGTCGTGACTCATCGTATTCCCTGGTTCGAGGTGCCGGTTTGTCTGGGCACCGTGATGTCAATTAGCCTATTCTTAATTCGCCCCGGCGATTCATATTCGTTAAAACCTTTGCTCCCTGGCCGCCGTATGATACGGGCCGGGGATCACTGGCGGCCAGAGTGGTCTGGGGCCAAGTATTCCGGGAGCTCGCTTCGTTCACACGGATAAGACGACCGCTATGTTCCAACAGCTCGCGACCATCACGCAGAACACGTTCACCGAGTCGATCCGTCAGCCGATCTTTGTGATCCTGATCCTGCTGGGCTCCCTGGCCATGGTGATCAACCCGCAACTCGCGGCGTACACCATGGAGGACGACAACAAGCTGTTGATCGATATGGGCCTGAGCACGATCTTCCTGGTTAGCCTGCTGCTGGCGGCGTTCACCGCGACGGGCGTGTTCTCCAACGAGATCGAGAACAAGACCGTGTTGACGGTGGTGAGCAAGCCGGTGAGTCGGCCGTTGTTCGTGATCGGCAAGTACGTCGGCATCTCGGCGGCGATCGCGACGGCGTTCTTCCTGCTGAGCATCGTGCTGGCGATGACGATCCGCCACCGCGTGATGTCCACGGCCAGCGATCACTTCGACATGCCGGTGATTCTGTTCGGGTTCGGCGCGGCGTTGATCGCGTTGCTTGTCGCGACCATGGCGAACTACCTCTACGGCCGAGTCTTCTCGTCGAGCTTTACGATCTGCCTGCTGATCACACAGACGCTTGCGTTCGCGATGGTCCTGCTGATTAACAAGGACTGGGGGCTGCAGTCGCCCATGACCGACTTCACCAACCACAACGGGGAGCTGGGGCAGGTCGTGGTGGGTCTGGGGCTGGTCTTCCAGGCGGTGCTGGTCCTGACCGGCGTCGCCGTCGCGGCAAGCACCCGGCTGGGCCAGGTGATGACACTGCTGATCTGCTTCGGTGTGTTTATGCTCGGGCTTGCGAGCAATTCGCTGAGCCAGATGGTCAACATGCGTCTGTCGATCCCCGCAGGCACCGACTACTACAAGAGCCTGTCGGTTATCTGGCACGCGGATATCGCCCTGTATCAGAAGACGATTTACGCTGCGGCGAAGCTGGTCTACATGCTCGTGCCCAACCTGCAGTTCTTCTGGCCCGCCGACGCGATCACGCAGGGCACGCCCATCACCGCCGGCCTGTTCGGGCTGGTGTCCGGGTATGCCGTGCTGCAGATCGTTGCGGTGATCGCCATCGCGATCGCCCTGTTTCAGAACCGTGAGGTCGGGTAGGGCTCGCCTGCGTTGGGCTTTCGGGTTGATGCGGTCTGTGTTGTGCAAGATTTTTCGGGTATCTTAGGCGGTCTTACTTTTTAATTCCGCGTTTCTATCACGACTTATCGTTGCGTTATGACTGTTTAGGCGGGTACAGCCTGGCCGGGTACGGGCTCGCCGTCGGCGGCCGATTGCTTGGCCGCGTCCAGTGCCCGGTGTTCTTCCTGTTCGATATCTTCACCCGCACGCACCAGTCGAGCCGAGTTGAACACGACGATCAGTGAGCTGACCACGTGCAGGATCGCCGCGATCACGGGCGCGACGAGCCCCATCGCTGCGAAGACCAGGAAGATGAGGATGAAGCCGCCGCCGATCGCCATATTCTGCTTGATGATCCGGCTGGTCTGACGCGAGAGCCCGATCAGGAACGGGATGCGGTTGAGGTTGTTACTCATCAGGGCGATGCTCGCGGACTCGATCGCGACGTCGGAGCCGGCGGCGCCCATGGCGATGGAGATGTCGCCGGCCTTGAGCGCGGGGGCGTCGTTCACGCCGTCGCCGATCACCGCGACGCGGTGGCCCCGGGCCTTGAGGTCGTCGACCATTTCCAGCTTCTCGCCGGGCAGGACCTCGGCCTTGTATTCGGTGTGCATCTGGGCGGCGATCCGCTTGGCGACGGATTCGCGGTCGCCGGTCACGATGATCAGCCGTTTCATGCCCATCTCACGGAGCGAGTCCATGGCCCCGGCGGCCTGCGGCCGGGTGTTGTCCGCCATGCCCAGCCAGCCCATGAGTTGGCCGTCCTTGACGACGAAGAGGGTTGAGAGCCCTTCGGCCTCGGGGTCCGCCATCGCCAGATCGACCTGCGAGCGGATGTGTTCGCCGGGCTGTTCCTGAATGATCCAGTTGCCCCGGCCGACCAGGATCTGCTTGCCCTCGACGGTGGCGCGGACGCCCTTGCCGGCCTCTTCGTGGAACTCGCTGGGTTCGGGCAGGTGCAGCTTGGCTTTGCGGGCCACCTCGAAAACGGCCCGGGCGACCGGGTGACGGGAGCGCTGCTCGGCTGTGGCGGCTGCCAGCAGCAGGTCCGCCCCTTCGACGCCGTCGGCGGGTGCCAGGCGGGTGACTTCCAGCTTGCCGGTGGTCAGGGTGCCGGTCTTATCGAAGACCATGGCGGTCAGGTTGCGGGCCCCTTCCAGGACCTCCACATTTTTCACGAGCACGCGCAGCCGGGCCGCGGCGGAGATGGCAGCGACCAGGGCGGTCGGGGTCGCCAGGATCAGCGGGCACGGGCAGGCGATCACGAGCATCGAGATCGCGGCGACGGCGGCATCTTCCGGGTTCCCGGTCTGGGCGGTGTAGAACCAGACAATAAAGACCAGCATCACGACGGTCGGGGTGTACCAGCCGGCGTAGTGGTCGATCATCCGCATCAGCGGGATCTTGGTCCGTTCGGCCTCCTGGATCATGTCTTTGACACGACCTAAAGTCGTGTCTTCACCAGCTTTAGTGACTTTCAGGTCCATCGCTCCGGTCAGATTGATGGTGCCACCGAAGACCTCATCGCCCTCGACTTTGTCGACGGGGATGGATTCGCCGGTGATGTTGGCCTGGTTCACGGTGGACCCGCCGGAGACGACGATGCCGTCGGCGGGGATGTTGTCACCGGGGCGGACGCGGACGATGTCGCCGGGGATCAGGTCGCGGGCCTCGACCTCGGTTTCCTGGCCTTCGTCGATCTTGTGGGCCTTGGTCGGGGTGATCCGGACCAGGGCCTCGATGTCCCGCTGGGCCCGGACGGCGGTCTTGTTCTCGATCAGGACCGACAGGATCATAAAGAAGGCGATGAAGCCGGCCTCGATGTACCAGCCCTTGGCGAAGGCGGCGAGCACGGCCAGGGCGACCAGCTCGTTCATATGCATGTGCCCTTGCCATAAGTCTTTAAGGGCGACCCAGACCAGGGGCGTCCCCAGCAGAACCGTGGCGATACCCGCCAGCAGCTTCGAGGGGTCTTCGGTATCAAACGTGAGCTTGGCGATCAGGGCGCAGATCAGCAGGGCTCCGCCGAAGAGCGTCGCTGCGATCTCAAAGCCGATCCGGCCGGCGTTGCCATCCAGTTCCAAGCCTTCTTTCACATAGTCGTGAGCCATATGCTTTAGGTCCTTCGGTCCTATAACCCAGGGTCATTTAAGATAAGCCAATGACGGGTGTTAACCAGTACGTCAGGTATGCTAGAAAGTTCGCGCCAATCGGGCCAATCTCGCTTTGGATCGTCCGATTTGGGGCCGGCGCATGAGAGAGCGGCATGGGCAGGCGGTCTGGTAGTTTAGGCGCATAAAAATCCCGTAGGCAGATCAGCAGCAGAACGCCGCAATGTCTGGCTACGGGATCACTTGGAGGACAAAATCATCAGGCTTTGGGCTGGCGGTTTATCTCGGCCCGCCGTCTGCCTGGCCCGGGTGCTACGCCGGGGCTTCTCAGCAACGTATCCGGATTCAGCCGGGTGCGGTTTGGGGTGGATAGCTCTGGTACGACTCGCGTGCCATATGCCGGAGCCGAGCACGCCATCGGGCGACCCGGGGTCCAACCAGACAGGCAGCCACAATCACCATCAATCCGATGGCCTGGATCGCCAAGGCGGCCACGGTCGCCGCGATCACATACTGGGCTTGAGCGTCCACCCTCGGCAGCACCACGATCATTACCACGCCTAACACGACGCAGCACGCGACACACAACTTCACGGCCCATGCCAGCGGTGAGCGGACTCGGTAACTTTTCATCGATGCTTTCATCAAACACTTCCTAACGTCTCGAACAACTCAAACGTAGCCACCGCGCAGTCATCATCACGTCTATGATTGACCCTTGTTCCACGGTTGTCAGGTCGGCAGGCTGCTACTGCTTTGCCTCCGTTACCTTTTGTCGCGACTTTCATCGCGACGCCACATATATTGCAAACACCGTGCCAAAACGCTCACGCCCCCCAATCAACGATATCGCGTGACCCGGCTGTTTACTATCTGCGCGTCCCCCATCCGGAGGGATGTTATTGCACAATTATCAGGCGTTCGTGACGGATATACTAAAATCGTGTTAGCTCCTTTGGCGCTACATCAATAGTGATGCCCCGGATTGTTCCATCGCGGGCGCAACATCGTCGAGGCGCCTTTATTAAACATGGGTCTACCGTTAAACAAAGTAAAATGCACGTCGTTTAAACAACCTAAACCCCCTCGCCTCGCGCCCTAAACACGGAGCACACGCATGCCACTATCCATCACCTTCCTGGGACACTCGGGCTTTCTATTTAATGATGGTAAGCATACGCTCGTCGTCGACCCGTTCCTCACCGGCAATCCGTTGGCGGTGCACAAGCCCGACGACGTTACATGTCATTACATTGCGCTGACCCACGGCCACGAAGACCACTTCGGCGACACACTCCCGATCGCCAAGCGCAACAACGCCGCGGTCATCGCCGCTTACGAAATCTGCAACTACTGCGCCGAGCAAGGTCACGAGAACTGCGAACCGGGCAACCCCGGCGGCCGGGTCTATACCGACTTCGGTTACGTCGCCTTCACCCCCGCGTTCCACTCCTCAAGCTACCAGGGCCGATACATGGGCCAACCCTGCGGGCTGGTGATCTCGATGGGTGGGCACAAAATCTATCACGCCGGCGACACCGC
>CBDUNP010000038.1:0-14401 GCA_965368605.1 uncultured bacterium
GTGCTGCCAACCGAACGACTCAAGCGCCAGGGGCTGGCCGGTGCCGCGTCGGCCGCCGAAGAGGATGGCGTCGATCTTGACGCCGCGGGGGTCTTCCCAGTTATCCGCGATTACCGGGCACTGATGAGCCGGTGCGGTGAAGCGGGCGTTGGGGTGGGCCGCCTTGTGGGCCGCGTCGTAGTGGACCCACTCGTGACCGTGCCAGTCGATCAGCAGGTCAGGAGCCGGCCGGTCGATGTCTTCCCACCAGACGTCGCCGTCGGGTGTCTTGCCGACGTTGGTGAAGATGGAGTTGGACTTGAGGGACTCCATCGCGTTGGGGTTGGTCTTGTAATTCGTGCCTGGTGCCACACCGAAGAACCCGGCCTCGGGGTTGATGGCATACAGGTAGCCGTCGTCGTGGAACTTCATCCAGGCGATGTCGTCACCGACGCACTCGACCTTCCAGCCGGGCAGTGTCGGGGTCATCATCGCGAGGTTGGTCTTGCCGCAGGCCGAGGGGAACGCGGCGGCGATGTGCTTGACCACGCCCTCGGGGCTGGTGAGTTTGAGGATGAGCATGTGCTCAGCCATCCAGCCTTGTTCCTTAGCCATCACCGAAGCGATCCGAAGCGCGAAGCACTTCTTGCCGAGCAGCGCGTTGCCGCCGTAGCCCGATCCGAAAGACCAGATCTCTTTGGTTTCCGGGAAGTGGGTGATGTACTTGTTGTCTTTATTGCAGGGCCATTCGACGTCGCGTTGCCCGGGCTCCAGCGGTGCGCCGACGGAGTGGACACACTTCACAAATGCGCCGTCGTCCCCGAGCACGTCGAGCACCTTCTGGCCGACGCGGGTCATGATGTGCATGTTGGCGACGACGTACGCGCTGTCGCTGATCTCAACGCCGATGTGCGCGATCGGCGAGCCGACCGGCCCCATCGAGAAGGGGATGACATACATCGTCCGGCCCTTCATGCAGCCGGTGAAAAGCGGCTTGAGGATCTTGTGCATCTCATCCGGGGCTTTCCAGTGATTGGTCGGCCCGGCATCACTCTCATCCTCGGAGCAGATAAAGGTCCGATCTTCCACCCGGGCAACGTCGGCGGGGTCCGAGCGGACCAGGATGCTGTTGGGCTTCTTCTCCGGGGAGAGCCACTGCGCGGTGCCGCTGTCCACCATCGTGTCCAGCATGCTCTGGTACTCGTCCTTCGATCCGTCGCACCAGTAGACGCTGTCGGGCTGACACAATGCCGCAATCTGATCGACCCAGTCACGCAGTTCCTGGTGGCTTGTGTTCACTTCACCTGCGGCCTGGCTGAGGCTGGTCATCGCTAGTCTCCTTCGTAACAAACAGTTAGGGGTTCACGGTTCGGGCCGAATGCCTGTGGACGACAAGGCTGGGTTGCCCGTTGCCCCCAGTATAGCTTAAATCGGATCAATATAAATACCATTTAATCCATTTATGGAAATTTTCTTCAAACTCTTCTGATTCGGTCGGCTACACTTGCACCCTTTCAACGAAAAAGATGGAAAATCATAGGATGACCGAATCACATTGGACAGACCTTGGGCCCGCCGACGACTTCCCTACCGACCGGCAGGCCTGCGTCGATATCCAGGGAGCACGCCTGGTCGTGATGAACGTGGGGGGCGAACTCTACGCGATCGAGAACAACTGCCCTCACGCCGGACGCCCCCTGGGTGACGGCGAACGCCGGGGCATGACCATCACCTGCCCTTACCACGGCTACACCTACCACATCAAGACCGGGAGGAACATTGTCGACCCCGAACATGAGATGCCCGTGAGAACTTTCCCGGTCCGCCTGAACGGCGGCCGAGTCGAAGCCCAGCTAACGATAACCAAGGATGCCACCGAATGAGCAGTACCCAGATCACCGATACCCTGACCATTGATTACGACGCCGCATTAGCGCGTCTCTGTGACTTTCTTAAGATCCCTAGCGTCAGCACGGACCCCGCGTACAAGTCGCACATCACCGACGCGGCGCAGTGGGTCGCGGACCACCTCCAGGCCAGCGGGCTCGCCGCCGAGGTCTGCAAGACCGCGGGCCACCCCGTCGTGCTCGCACGCACCACCGACGATGATGTCCAAGACCCCAACGCCCCGCGCGTCCTGTTCTACGGCCACTACGACGTGCAGCCGCCGGACCCGCTTGAAAAGTGGACCACCGGCCCGTTCGAGCCGACCGTGCGCGACGGCGCGCTGTATGCACGGGGCGCGTCGGACGACAAGGGTCAGGTCGCCTGCTTCCTCGAAGCACTTAGGGCCTACAAAGACGCCGGGCAGAAGCTGCCCTGCCACGTGACGGTGATGATCGAGGGCGAAGAAGAATGCGGCAGCGTCGGCCTGCCCGGGTTCCTCAAGGAGCGTCAAGACCAACTCAAGGCCGACATCGTCGTCGTCAGTGATACCACGATGTGGGACGCGGACACGCCGGCAATCACCTACGCGATGCGCGGCCTGGTGTATTTCGATCTGAAACTTCACGGCCCAAACCGCGACCTGCATTCGGGGGTCTACGGCGGAACGCTGGCAAACCCCGCGACCGTCCTGCCGCGCATCCTCGCCAGGCTTCTGGACGACGACAACAAGGTCACGATCCCCGGGTTTTATGACGACGTTGCGCCGCTTGATGCGGAGGAATCCAAGCGGTGGGCCGGGCTGGGGTTCAAGGATGAAGATTTCCTGGGGCCGTTGGGTTCCGAGCCGTTCGGCGAGGCGGGGTTCTCGACGCTGGAGCGCCGCTGGGCGAGGCCGTCATGTGATGTCAACGGGCTCTACGGCGGGTACATGGGCGAGGGCGCCAAGACCGTCATCCCGAGTTTCGCCGGCGCTAAGGTCAGCTTCCGCATCCCCGCGAACATGGACCCGGACAAGGTCGCCAAGCAGTTCACCGACTGGTTGCAGTCGCACAACACCGGCGGGTGTACCTGGGAGATCGAGCAGCACGGCAAGGCCTACCCGGTCGCGGTCTCGATCGACTCGCCCTACATCGCCGCCGCCGGCCGAGCCATCGAACAGGCCAAGGGTCGAGCCCCGGTGCTGGTGCGCGACGGCGCAACGATCCCGATCATCGCGGACTTCAAGCAGAAGCTCGGCCTGGACACGCTGCTGATCGGTTTCGGGCTCAACGAAGACGGCATCCACTCCCCCGACGAACACTTCGGGCTGGACCGTTTCAAGCTCGGCTGCAAGACCCACGCCCTGCTGCTGGCGCAGATGGCTTCTGTCAAAAACGTATGAGGCCTCTTTTTCGCACGCCTTGAGCGCCTACCGTCGTAATGTGAAATCTGCTATGATGGCTGTGCTTGAGGCACTTCAAGCAGCATCGGTCAAACAACCGGTACAAAAGCAGTTATATAATTCCTAAAGAGAGATAGGTGTCAGAACAATGGCTGTTATAAATATGCCCAAGGTCAGCCTCTCGCGTTCCGCCGAGATGGTCCTGGAAGAAGCCAAGTCCGTGACGTTTGTCGGCAGCGCCGAAGAGCTGGTCAAGCTCGCCGTGCCCGAAGACCAGACCGATCCCAAGGGGTACTTCACGGTCGGCTACGACGTGCCCGACAAAGGCTTCGTCCCCGAGATGAAGGTCTGCCGGGTCCGCAACGGCATCAGCGCGAACTACCTGGAAGCCTACATGCGCCGTCGCGACGCCGACTGCATGGTCATCGCCGACGACCGCCCCACCGGCAAAGCCAAGTGGGAGCAACGCTTCCCCGACAAGCAGTGGGAAGAGGTCCGGCAGGAAACCTTCGACTGGCTGAAGACCCAGGACCTGGCGTGCTTCTTTTTCAACGTCGGCATGCAGGGCAAGGGTACCAAGGCCGTCGCCATCTGCCCCGCCAACGCCGCCAGCTTCGCGCTGGGCCTGGCGATGCTCCAGGGCATTATCCCGCTTGATCAGATCGATGAGGACTTCTACCACGAGGCCATCGTCTACGTTGCCCCACCGTTCCGACACACCCACTTCGATGGCAAGCAGGTCGTCGTCCACAACCGGCGTGAACCACTGCACGAACTATTCAGCTACAACCTCTACCCTGGCCCTTCCGCCAAGAAGGGGATGTACGGCGTGCTGCTGAACCGCGGCGAACAGGAGGGCTGGATCACCGCCCACTGCTCGACCGTCCAGGTCATCACCCCCTACGACAACGTCTGCACGATCATGCACGAGGGCGCATCCGGTGGCGGCAAGAGCGAGATGCTCGAGATGGCGCACCGTGAGGCGGACGGCCGGATCAAGCTGGGCACCAACGTCACCAACAACGAGACGAGGCACATCGCCCTGCCCCGCGGTTGCGACCTGCACCCGGTCACGGACGACATGGCTCTGTGCCACCCCGATTACCAGGACCCCAACGTCGGCAAGCTCACCCTGTTCGATGCGGAAAACGCCTGGTTCCTACGCGTCAACCACATCACCAAGTACGGCACCGACCCGCACCTGGAAGCCATTACGATCTCGCCCCCGTCCCCCCTGCTGTTCCTGAATATTGACGCGGTGCCCGACTCGACCGCGCTGATCTGGGACCACATCGAAGACGAGCCCGGCGTCCCCTGCCCGAACCCAAGGCTGGTGATGCCGCGTAAGGACTACCCGAACATCGTCACGAAGCCCGTGACCGTCGACATCCGCAGCTTCGGCGTGCGGACACCGCCGTGCACACGCGAGAAACCGAGCTATGGCATCATGGGCATGCTGAATATTCTGCCACCCTCATTGGCATGGCTCTGGCGCCTCGTGGCACCGCGTGGTCACGCCAACCCCTCCATCGTCGATCAGGGCGGCATGACCAGCGAGGGCGTCGGCAGCTACTGGCCTTTCGCCACCGGGCGTGCCGTCGACCAGGTGAACCTTCTGCTTGACCAGTTCACCAAAACCGCAGACACGCTGTTCGTCCTGCTGCCGAACCAGCACATCGGCTGCTGGGAAACAGGCTTCGCCCCGCAATGGATCGTCCGTGAGTACCTGGCTCGGCGCGGCTCGGCGGTGTTCCCACCGGATCGCATCTCCCCTGCACGGTGCCCGCTTCTGGGTTATGCGCCCAACAACCTGCTGGTCGAAGGCACGGAGGTCAGCCGGTGGTTCCTGCGTGTCGAGACCCAGCCCGAGGTCGGGGAAGACGGCTACGACGCCGGCGCCGCGATCCTCGCCGAGTTCTTCCACTCCCAGCTCAAAGCCTTCGTCGACGACAAGGACCTGAACCCGTTGGGCAAGAAGATCATCGAAGCCTGCCTGGACGGCGCGACTGTCGAACAGTACGAGGGCTTGCACGAATAAACCTGGGCGGTACGCAGATCACTGCCCACGAGTATAAATACAGAAGCCCACGTTCGACGAACGTGGGCTTCTTTTCACATCACTAGATTGAGATCGGTTTTATTTCCCGAACAGGTTCGCCTGCGCGAACATGCCTTGCTTCTCGAAGTAGGCCAGGGCTTCTTCGGTGCTCTTGAAGACCTGCGTCGCGGTTTCAGTAATGAACGGGCTTGGGGAACGCTGGGGTTTCCAGACGACGTAGACCTCTCGGCCGTGCTCGAAGGCGTGGTGAAGCTCACGCTCGACCCCGCTTGAAAGCCCAGGCATCCCGTCGGGCAGCTCGGGGACCAGCGAGACGATCATATCGCTCTGGCGGACCATCTTGAAGTCGCGTGAGTAGATCTGCCCATCGACATCGCCTGCGATATCGAGCACCTGCTTGACCGAGACATTGATCTTCTGCTGCCCGCCCATGAAGGAGCCGGGGTCGATCTGTACGAACTCCTTGCCTTCCTTGGCCGCATCAATCGCGGCGTCCAGCAGCAGCTTCTCGTCCACGTCCGCCGGGTCAAACGCGATAAAGTGCTTGGCCAACTCGGCGCGGAAGGCGTCGATCTCCGCAAGCGTGTCCGGCAGCCCAACCACGTGCGTCATTGGGAACGACGGGTACACCGTCCGCATCTCCGGTCGACAGACCAGCCGGTAGCACGTCTCGATCGTGTCCTTGTGCCGACCGCGCGAGAGGACGTAGAAACGATTAGGGATCTTCAACGCCTGAGCCAGAAGCTCGGTCGCCATGATCTCTTCTTCACGCCAGACCATCAGGTCTTTGAGCGTCGCGTCGGACGTGTGGTCGCGGTGCAGACGCTCGGCAACGACTTCGATGTTGTCCAGCAGACAGATCAGCACGTCCGGCTTGAGGGCCTCGATCTGGTCGAAGTCGAACGCGCTGAACAGGCCGTGCCGCCAACGGAACGTGGCGTGGGTGTTGACGATGATGTTGGGCTTGCCATCGGAGTCGGAGATGATGTCCTTGAAGGCGCCGCGTCGCAGCGAGTTCAGCCGACTGAGTTGAAGGTCCAGGATACGGCCCGCCCGGACGTCGGGGTCCTCCTGATACATCATGTCGCCGACGTTATACAGCTCGATCGACTCCCCCTGCTGCCCGGCGAAGTCCACCACCGCCTGGAGGTACTCTTTCTTGTCCATGCCCACCTGTCCGGTGACGATCGCTCGCATACAATGATTCCTCGTAAGGGGTTATTCCAGAAGTTGGTCGGATTATAACCGCAACGCCGGATATCCGAGCGTTAAATCCTGAAGAACCTCGTCGTCAGACCTGGGATTAATCAGCCGTGGTGTCCTGCTGATGGGCAACGCTCCATGGCTCGGCTTGTCGCTGAGCCGCGGATCGTAGATGATGTTGTGGTTCAGGAAGATTCATACACCTACATGTTCCCCGAGGGAGTCGCCATGCTCACAAATACCCCCCTACTGACTCTTGGTTACAGCGTGCCTCTGATCGCGGCAACGGTTGTGGTTGCACTGGTCGTCTTCGTGGCCCTGATCTTCATGGCCCGGTTCATGGGGCTCTGGGTCCAGTCGATCGTGTCCGGGGCTAAAGTCAGCATGGGATCGCTGATCGGGATGTGGCTGCGAAAAGTGAATCCGCGCATCATCGTGTTGTCCCGGATCCAGGCGGTCAAAGCCGGCATCCAGATTACATCAGACCAATTGGAAACACACTACCTGGCCCGTGGTAACGTGCCGCGTGTCGTTAACGCCCTGATCGCGGCGGACCGTGCGAAGATCGACCTGGCGTGGGACACCGCCTGCGCGATCGACCTGGCGGGGCGAGACATCCTCGACGCGGTCCAGACCTCGGTGAACCCCAAGGTGATCGACTGCCCGCACTCCGGGACCGCCCGCGCGACCATCGATGCGGTCGCCCAGGACGGCATCCAGCTCAAGGCCCGCGCCCGCGTGACCGTGCGTGCCAACCTCGCCCGGCTGATCGGTGGTGCGACCGAAGAAACCATCATCGCCCGTGTCGGCGAGGGCATCGTCACCACCATTGGCTCGGCCAAGACGCACAAGGCCGTCCTCGAAAACCCTGACAACATCTCCAAGGTCGTGCTCAGCAAGGGCCTCGATGCCGGGACCGCGTTTGAGATCCTCTCAATCGACATCGCCGACATCGACGTGGGCGAGAACATCGGCGCGAAGCTTCAGAGCGACCAGGCCGAGGCGGACAAGCACCGCTTCCAGGCCGAGGCCGAGAAACGCCGCGCGATGGCGGTCGCGCAGGAGCAGGAACACAACGCGGATGTCGCCAAGAACCGGGCACTGGTCGTGCTCGCCGAAGCCGATGTCCCCAAAGCCATGGCCGACGCCTTCCGTAGCGGGAACCTTGGGATCATGGACTACTACAAGATGAAGAACATCCAGGCCGACACGTCGATGCGCGACAACATCGCCGGTCCGGGCGATAAGTCCAGCTAAACAAGCGAGTCATCAACCCAGATAATCAGACAGGTCTTCGATTTCCCCGCGCACAAACCGGCGTAGGGTATCGCTGAACGCCCAGCATGCGCCGTCATTAATCTGACCTAATCCCAAGGCATCAGCCACGCGCTCTTGCAGCACGTCGATCCCCTGACCGGTCGCGGCGCTGATCGGGATCGCGCCGGCCAAGTCGCAATCGCCAAGGTCCGCTTTGTTCACCACCCTGATATTCGGCTCACGCGGCAGGTCTTCCGCAGCGGGCCAGTCGTGATCCGGGTCGCGCATCACGATCAGCACGTCGGCCGACTCGATCTCTTGCCGCGCTAATCCGATCGCGCGCTGCTCGATGTGGTCGTCACTGCCACGCAACCCGGGCGTGTCGATCCAATGGACGGCGATCGCGTCTTGCACGCCGCCCAACTCCACCACCCCGCCGATCCAGTCGCGCGTCGTGCCCGGGAGGTCGGCGACGAGGCTGGCCGATCGGCCCATCAGGCGGTTGGTCAGCGTGCTCTTGCCGACGTTGGGCCTGCCGACCACGACCACCGTCGGCGGCGTGACTAAACGGTCCAGCACACGCGACGTGTCTTGTACTGCCTGAATAAATGACGGCGCCTCACCCCCATGAATCGAAGAGCGCCACAACGCAGGCTGGGCGAGCAACCGGTCGATCGCAGCCGGGCTCGCCGCCGTCGCCACCGCCGCCAGCGTGTCGGCCTCGATCGGTGAGTCGGCCTCAGGATACACCGCCACCGGGTCGGGCTGGTTATCAACCACAACACCCAACGACGCGAGCGCATCGATCAGCGACCGAATGACGCGCGGCCCGCCGTGCGGCATCAGTTGCGCAAAGCCGTCGGCGCCAGACCGAACCAGGACCGCCAGCCCACGATCGATGTCAGCAAAATCCGTAAGGTAAAGCCGCCCCGCTTCCCATGTGCGCCGAGCGGTCAACTCGGCAAGCACCGACTCGACGCCCGGCCCGACAAGCTGCAGCACCGCCACCGCACCGGGGTTCATCGCCGTCGCCAGGCATAGGCGTGTCTGTAACCGTTGGGCTGTCACAGCGTACTCTTGGAGAAGTCCGGCGGGGCGTCCTGCATCGCAAGCCCGTTCGGGAAGTTCACGCACTGGACCGCCAGAGACGCGACCGCCGGCAGGATCATCGGGAAGAGCTGGCCTGTGACCATCACGAAGACGAGCGTGACAAACGACGACACCTCCAGCAACGCCAGCAGGATCAGGTTGCCCTGGAAAAAGCCCGGCGGCGCAACGCAGTGGCCGCGCCAGTGTTTCTTATACGACTGATTGCGTGCGTAATACCCCAAACCGATGGCGCCGATCAGCACGCCCGACGCGATCGCGAGCATCTGCCCGCTGAGTTGTATCTGGTCCCCCGCCTGCCCGGCCTTGACCTGAGCATAAACCACCGCGCCAAAACCCAACTGCCCCACCAGCAACGCCAGCCAGATAATCCGCACGATCAGCAACGTCCCCCGCCGGTTGTCATCGTTCTGATTCAGGTCATCCATGGCGAGGCCTAGTTTTCCGCCTGGCTCTGCTGTTCTTGCGCGACGCGGAGGGTGGTGTACAGGCCCATCATCGTGAGGTTGGGGATCACACGATCGATCAACTCGCAGTCCCGAAACAGCAGGTTCCCGTCGCCACCGGTTGCGACGACCATCGGGAACGCACCGATTTTCTCGGCGTACTGCTCGACCAGTTCGCGGACCATGCCACGCAGCCCGTAGTACACGCCGGACTTCATCGCCTCGACCGTGTTATGCCCGATCGGCTCAGCCGGGCGTGCCATCTCGACCTGCGGGAGCTGATGCGTCCGGTTGCTCAAAGCATCGAGTTGAAGCTGAGCGCCTGCGGCGATTGCGCCGCCGTGGAACGTGCCTGCCCCGTCGACAAAGTCCACCGTGATCGCGGTCCCGGCGTCGACCACCACGCACGCCTGCTTGAGCAGGTCAAACGCGGCGGCCGCATTCAATAAACGGTCTTCCCCGACCTTCGTGTCTGCATCGACCTGTCGGCCCACGGGGATCACCAGGTCGCGTTCGACCCGGGTGACCTGCTTGCCAAGGCTCGTCGTGATCTGGCTCTCGATCGCTTTCGCCGCGGGGTCGTTCACCGACGCCAGCAGCACGGCCGCGTCATTGCGCTCATGCAACGGCGCAAACGCTTTGGCGACCGCCTCGGCCAGTGCGTCCTCCCGCTCGTTACGGAACGTGGCGCATTCCTGAAGCTCGCCATCAATAAATGCACCGATGCGCGTGCGGGAATTGCCGACACTGACCCCTAGCATATTCAGCTTCATGCTTCCTTCCTCATTCCTGCGTCTGCTTGCTGGACCAACCCGGATCGGGTTTGCGTGATTCGGCGAGAACTTTCCAACACGCTTCCAGCAGCTCGTTGAGCCCGGCCCCGGTCGCCGAGCTGATCGTCAGCACGGGCCGATCCAGCGCCGGGCCGAATAACTCGACAGCCGTGTCGCGGTCTTCTTCGCCGCCCGCCAGGTCCATCTTACTCAATACGACCAACTCGGGCTTGTCCGCCAGTGTATCGGAATAGGCCTTGAGCTCGTTGCGGATCACCCGGTAGTTCTCCGCAGGGTCCGAGCCGTCCGAGGGGTCGATGTCGATCAAGTGGACCAGCAGCCGGGTCCGCTCGACATGGCGAAGAAACCGGGTACCAAGGCCCTGGCCCTTGTGGGCGTGTTCGATCAGGCCGGGGATGTCGGCGAAGACGATCCGGCGGTGGTCCGGCAGCTCAGCGATCCCAAGGTTCGGCTCCAGCGTCGTGAACGGGTAGTCCGCGATCTTCGGGGTGGCTTTAGAAACCCGAGAGAGCAGCGTGGATTTGCCGGCATTGGGCAGGCCGATCAAGCCCACATCCGCGATCAGCTTCAGGTCAAGCCGGAGCGTCAGCTCGATACCGGGCTCGCCTGGCGTGGACTCGCGGGGGGTCTGGTTCTGTGGCCCTTTGAATCGTTCGTTGCCCAGGCCCCCCCGTCCGCCTGGCGCGATGACCACACGTTTGCCAAGCTCATCCAGGTCGGCGAGCAGCTCGTCGGTGTCGGCATCGTAAATGAGCGTGCCTTTGGGGAGGCGCAGGACCAGGTCTTCGCCCGCTTTGCCAAAACACTGCTTCGGCCCGCCCGGCTCGCCGTTGGGGGCATACCAGTGGTGTCGGCCGGTGAAGTCCAGGAGCGTGTCCACGTTTTCACTGGCGACCGCGACCACCGATCCGCCATAGCCGCCGTCGCCGCCGTCGGGCCCGCCCTTGGGGATGTATTTTTCCCGGCGGAAGCTGACCGCACCGTCCCCGCCTTTTCCGCTGCGAACGAAGATAGTGGCAGAATCAATAAGCATGGGAGTCGCAAGGGTACAGGGTTTGCGGATCAGAGAACGGAACGCTCGACCTTATGTTATCCCCCGGCAGATCCGGGAGCTGAGGGACGGGGTAGGCCGGCCAACTATAAAAAAACGGGTGCCCCAAGGGACACCCGCGGTAGTTCGTGAAAGAGCCGCGTCGGCTTAGCTGGCCGAACGGATGTTGATCTTGCGTCCCTGGAACTCGACGATGCCGGGGGCCAGCGCGAATAAGGTGTCATCATTCCCACGGCCGACCTGATAGCCGGGCTTAAAGTGGGTGCCGCACTGGCGTACGATGATCGAGCCGGCTTTGGCGACCTGGCCGCCGTAGAGCTTGATCCCGCGGAACTGTGCGTTGGAGTCGCGACCGTTCTTGGTCGAGCCTTGTCCTTTTTTATGTGCCATCACTCACCTCGTGGGCTGTTGGGTGTCTTGGTTGTTGCAATCCCGATTTCCGGCCCCGTTATCAGGGTTCCGGCGAGCCGAGCATTATAGAGAACCCACCGTCTTAGGCAAATAGGCCTTCAAACCACCCGCTGGCCCGGCCTACCCCGGCGGATGAACCGCGATCATTCTATCCGACCTGGCTTGAGATCGCCCCACCGCCGGGCAAGGATAATTCCGAAAATACCTGGCCTAAAAAAGCACCGATCTAGCCATGTTTCCGGCCCCAGGGATGCCCGTTGAAGCGGATGTTTTAAGTGATTTGGAGGCAGTTTTAGTCGAAAAACCGTGTATTCTCCACGATTGGCTCTAGGAGTACTGATAGGCCCGAATCAGGGCCCTTATCGGACAGATAAAAACGGGCCAAGATTAGGGGGTTTAGATACTTGCAGTCGGGTTCGCCAGCCTTTACACTTCCCCGTCGGTGGGAACCTCAAAGACGATGGCCGGTGTGTCGTACACGCATGGCTTACACGCAGCGTTCCTACTTTCCTGGCGACCCGCTTAACTGAACAGCGGGCGCAAGATGAATTACTTAGGGAGGCTTCGCTTTGTTCACCCGTCATTATCTTGCTGTTGCCGTGGTGGTCTCCGGTCTGGCTGCGGGAATCCCCGCCCTGATTGCCGACGCCGGTGATCCGACCGCGTCTGACCTCTATGAACAGGGTATGAGTTTGTTTGAAAACGGCGACATGGAAGCCGCCCGCGATGTGTTTCATCGCGTCGACCCGATGCAGCTACCCAAAGAAGCCCGCCTGAGCTACTACGACGCCATCAAGGCGATCGACGAGCAGTCGGTTCCCGCCGCAGACATGGCTGAGGCCGTTGAAGGCGAAGCCGCCGAAGTCATCGAGCTTGAAGAGGCTGGCGAAGAAGTCGACGCCGCGATCGAAGAGCTTGAGGCCGAGACTGTCGAAGCCGTGGAAGTGGCTGAAGAAGCCGCCCCCGCCGAGGAAGTGGCGGTCGTTGCAACTCCTGCCA
The DNA here is from genome assembly GCA_965368605.1 of uncultured bacterium. Lineage (GTDB taxonomy): Bacteria > Planctomycetota > Phycisphaerae > Phycisphaerales > Phycisphaeraceae > JAJRRS01. The sequence continues at coordinate 12,575 of CBDUNP010000038.1, forward strand.
AGCCTCATCCTTCGCAGATGCTCTGGGAAGCTGATGAAGCCATGGCGACCAACCCGTCGCTGGCCGCGTCACTGTACCAGGCAGTCTTGGATGATACACGCACCGACGAGCTGACCGCGTCGCAGGCCAAGGGTCGGCTGGCACAAGCCAAGCGTCTGGCCGAGCCCGCCATCAACGCGGCCAAGGAACACCTGGCGCTGGCGTCTGTCGCGATCGACGCAGGCCGCATCACCGACGCCAAAGCCCATGTACAGGCCATCAATAAGAGCGGTGTCGTGCTGGGCTGGCGTGACCAGGCCCGCCTGGAAAGCCTGACCCAAGCCATCGAGGCCGGCACCCCTGCCGAGCCCGAGGTTGAAGTCCAGGCCACTCAGGAGCCTGTCGAGGTGCCCCAGGCCGTTGTTGTAGACGAACCCGTCCAAGAACTGGCTCCGGTGGCTACCGTCGTGGCTGCCGATGAAGTAACCGCACCCGAAGTCACCACAATCGCCGAGCCCGCCAACGCTCCTTCGCAGGACCTGCTGCGTCAGGTGCGTCTGGGCTACGCTCAGCAGAAGGTCGCCGAGGGCGAACAGGCTCAGGCCGACGGCCAGCTGCGTCTGGCGATCGAAAAATACCGCGAAGCCTCCGAGCTGGACCCCGAGAACGACCGGATCAAGCAGAAGCTCTCGGCCGCCATCGCCCTGCAGAACAAGGGCATGGCCCCGCAAGGCCTGCTGGACGAAATCACCCACCGTGAAAAGGTTAAGGCCCAGGAAGTCCAGGCTGAGTTTCGCAAGTCCATGAACCTGGCCAGCCAGCGTATGAACGAGCGTAATTACGCCGCCGCGTTCGACGCCGCTGCCGATGCCAAGGTTGTTCTCGATCGCAACCAGCGTTTCCTCGCCCCACAGACCTACGCCTCGCTGCGTGCCGAAGCCGAGCGTCTCTCGGCCAGCATCGAGACCCAGCGTGCCGAGTTCGAGGCTATCTCGGTCGTCGAACGTGACCGGGACCGGGCTGAGAAAGAAGAGATCGCCCGAGAGATCGCCGAGCAGGAAAAGGATGAAGAGATCCAACGCCTGCTGCGTCGTGCCCTGGCGCTTCAGCGTGACATGAAGTATCAACAGGCCCTGGACCTGATGGACCAGGCCCTGTTCCTTGACCCCAATGACGTGGCGGTGAACGCGATCAAAGAGATGATCGAAGACGCCAAGATCTTGGTCGATGCCCGTGAAGCGGCACGCCAGCAGGACCTGAGCATCGCCCAGCAGTCCGTCATCAATATGCAGACCGCGATCCCCTACGAGGAGATCCTGCGTTACCCTGCGGACTGGCCTCAGATCAGCTACGAACGGCTGACCAGCCAGGACGACACCGGCGGCGAGTCCGAGGCCGACCGTCAGGTCTCCGCTCAGTTGAAGGTGCCCGTGCCGATCAGTTTCGAGGCCAACCGCCTGCCAAACGTGATCGACTACCTGCGTAACACCACCGGCGTCAACTTCTTCGTCAACTGGCCCGTCCTTGAAGCCGCTGGCGTTGACCAGGACACCCTGATCACCCTGACCCTGAACAACGTCCCCGCCGAGCAGGCGCTGCGGCTGGTCCTCCAGCAGGTCGGCAGCGAGTTCGACCCCGTCGGCTTCTCGATCATCGAGGGCGTGGTCAACATCTCGACCGTCCGTGACCTCAGCAAGACCACCGACACCCGCGTCTACGACATCCGCGACCTGCTCGTGCAGGTGCCCAACTTCACCAACGCACCGAGCTTCGACCTGTCCCAGGCTCTGAGCAACACCAGCTCCGGCGGTGGCGGCAGCAGCGGCGGTGGCGGTGGCGGTGGCGGCG